>CAZCPZ010000069.1:0-7557 GCA_964499875.1 uncultured Thermoplasmatales archaeon
ACTAACGTTACTGTAGAAAGAAGGTTTTAAACTCCTTGGTTGCAGATACTATAAGGAGATTCACTATGAAACAGGTAAAGAATTAACACTAGAGGAAGCGAAGAACACTCCTACATATAACATATTTACAATCTATGTTGACCCAGTTGTTGACAACATACATCCATTATTCAAAAAGGTGTTTGGGTTTACACCAGTGGATGAATCACTATTGAAATTAGTTTTTGAAGATAAAAAACATAGAATGGAGTTAAAAGAGTTTAACAAACTGCTTTGGATACCAACCCCTGAAATACTTCTTGCTACTAAGATGAAGAGTATACCGAACAGGACAAGAGATGAGAAGATTGTAAAAGATGTCTGCGATGCCTATGTACTCAGCTGGTACTCCAATAAAGACTTCCGAGAAATAAAAGATGCTTTGAAAAAGCTTGTACCCTCTATAGGTTTAGAAAAACTAAGAACTCATTTAAGGGATGAGGAAAATCTGTTTCAAAAAGCAGAGAATGCTATGGGAATAGATGCTGAGACTATCAAAAACACAATCATTAATCTAATAACATAAATGAAGAAAGGTTTTAGAGAAAATTAAGAGACTCGATTTCCATTAGAATCAGAGTTCACCTTTTTGAGAAACTCTCCCCAAATTTTCTCCTTATGAAACCTAGAAATCCTGCTGGACATATACCAGCCATATGAAGAAATTTTGAATCATGGTGGGCTAAAATTAGTAGATGAAGATTTACCGCATAATCCATTATGTTTTTCCCTTCATGGTTTTGTAAGGCACCCAACGGTATAATCTGGCATAATCTCTTTCCAAAAAGAAGGGTATGCCTTGATATTTCCTGAGACGATAGATTGGAGTGATTTTTCAGTTTTTTAGTCTCTTCTCACGATTGGATACCCCTCCTAACATAACCCATGGTGGATTCGATTCATCTTTGAAGAGGAGTTAGGGTGTCTGCATCCTGGGAATTTCAAGGAGTTCGTGGTATTTAAAAGTCTTTGGGGCTAGGTACGAGTGATATCTTTAAAAGTGCTTCTCCCTTAATATGTATCATAGAAAAATGAAATTATTGAGAAAGTCATCTCTGATGATATTACTCATTGTGTTCATATCCATAAATATTTCCATACTATTCGTAATAGAAGGGCCTTTGTGGAGTTTATTCTGCCTCACACTTTGGATATTGATATCCGCATCGACAACTTTCTTTCTTTTACAGTTTCTCTCAGAGATTATCTCTAAAAGGAAAATGGCCTTGATAAGGGAAAAGAAGGACACTAATAAGTTATCGAGTTACATTTTGCGTCTAGTCATTGCTGGTATATGCCTATCCCTCAGTTTTCACCCATTCATGTCGTATATGACCCACTTAAAAGCTGAAAATAATAAAGTGCTTCTGGAAAAGATTGTATCAGACATAGTGAAGGATGCTAAAACTGATATGGAAAAGGTTACAAAGTTACTTGAGTGGTTTGACCGTTCCAAGAAGAACATGTACAATTATTACTATCTAAACAAAAAGGGTGTGATTAACTTTGAATTGTTACCTAACATCTGGATATTTTTAGGAGAACCGTATATTGGTATCAGAGTTTTTGATGATAGAGATTCTTTGTGGATACTCACGAGTAGATATGGGCACTGTGGAGAATATGCTTTGATTTTTAGAGATATGGCAAATGCTGCTGGTATAGAGGTTCGAAGAATTCGATGCTTAGGTGAAGATCACGAATGGAATGAAGTAAAACTGAATGGATCATGGGTACCGGTAGATGCTACAGCTGTAAATCTTCCACTAGGAACTGGTTTTGTTACTTTTGACTTTATGGAGCGAAAAGTGGCAGGGGATATGAGAACTCGTCAGGGTAATGTTTCATATGTATATGCTGAATATTTGAACGGTACAATTGTTGATGTGACATCAAGTTATACCAACCTAACTAGCATTACTATCCTTATTGTTGATGATCAAGGAATGCCTGTACCCAATGCGAAAGTGGAAGTCTTTTCACATAACAGGGGAAAAAAGAGATATACAGGTCTAACCAAAATAACAAATTCCCAGGGAATTTGTAAATTCAATAGGTGGAAGGGATTACACCTTTGAAGCAGAAAAGGGGGTAATTATACGCCTGAAAGGGAATGAAAAGATAATTCCTGTTGAAGTTGGCATTGGAAAAAAGAAAGAAACACAGATAGAGAACGCCATTCATAGATATCGTTCTCCATATGGTATCATAATTGAAGATAGAGAGAAGTTAAAAATTGATAATAATATCATACGGATACCGCTAATAACATTTTCATTTGTCTAGTATGGAAGGTATAACATAAACAAATCAGTTAAAAATCCAATTGGGTATATCAAAGAGAGAAGTTGATTAAAAAGTTAAAATCCCTTGATTAGAGAGGGAGTAAAGAAAAAGGACATAGAAAACATTGATGAAAACCTTACGTTAATCGTAGTTTTGCTAATCGTTTTTTATGGACAGTGGGATTAGGTAATCTAGATACATCTAAAAACAGGGGATTGAAATCAAAAACAGATTACCTGCCTTATCAACAAAGTTTAGTATCACAATATTTAGTATCATGATACTAATAATTTAAGGTCTGTTTTTAGGTGAAATACTCAATCTCCCCTAAGCTAATTAAATTGGGGTCTACCTCCCCGCTTATAGGAAACATAAAATGATTTTTAGATCAAATCTAGTACATCCATAACCTCTATATCCCCAAGATCTCCAAGCTGTGTTTTATCCTGCACAAATAGTATCCTCCTTTTAGCTTTCACCCTACCTAGGTTCTCTTTAACACCCTCTACATCCACCTTCCTCCCCCATTTAACCTCCAAAGCAACCTCCAAGGTTTTGAATCCTAATAGACAACCATCAACATCATAATCCCTTGCTTCAAAAACAGTTTCCTCAAAACCATGTTTCTCAGCGAGAAACTCCCTAACATTATCCTCCACTATCACTGGCATTATCTCATCTATAATCCTCTCCAACTCCTTCTCACTAGGTTTCCTCTCAGATATATTATATTTCTCATCTGCATAATAATATATTCTCGTTAACGGTGAAACATGTTTATAGACAAGCTTGTTTTTACCATAAACCCTCAACCTTTTTATTACTCCAAACTCCACTAGATTCTTTAGATACTGCTGGATGATACTAGGATCATCCTTCTTAATCAACCTCCTTGAGAATAGATAACTAGAGATTTCACCTGAAACAGTTTTACCACTCGCAATTGCTCTTAAAATACCTTCATAGACTGCAGAGATATTACGCTCCTCCTCAATAAATATCTCCCCTACTAGAGCAGGAACGGTTTTTATACTATGAATAATACTCCTAGCAATCAACTTCCTTGGATCCACGTGTTCATCAAAATACTCTACCATCAAAGGCTCCCTTAGGAGAATAGCCATCTCAAGTAGACTCTTCTTATCCAAACCATATCCTTTTAGACTCCTCAATGTGTCTCCTAAGCTAATTATTGAGATGGGTACTTCTGCAAAGAAACCAAGAATCGGTGACCTCGCTGAGAACAACTCCTTTGAGAGATGCAATGTTGAGGAAACCAAGATTAGTTTACCTCTCTCCTTCCTCATATAATGAATAAAATCAAAGAAATCATCACCCAACCTATGAAACTCATCTACCACAATGACTCTACCATCTAGAATTCCTCTCTCAACCAATGTTAGAAAAACATCATAGGTTATCTCCCTACTAGCTCCCATAGAGAGGATACTCCGATCACGTTTCACAAAGAAATAATCATCATACTCCAAAAAATTTTCAACAAGGAAAGTCTTCCCAGTTTTCCTCCTACCAAAAATTAGAAGCCACTTCTTTATCCTCTTTATATCCTCAACCTCACTCCTCTCTATAATCATCATAAGTATAATGACCATTATACATTATATGTTTTTTCAAAGAATACAAAAAACCGATGCAATATTCAAAAGGGGGATAAAGAGAAACCATTTGTACACCCCTTTTTAACGATTAATTTTGATAAAAAGAGGGGGTGAACACTTTTTCTAAGGTAAACTAGTCCACTCTTTAAACTTAAAATTTGTTTCACCTCAAGTTTGTGATACATAAAGAGAAGTTTAAACAAGTTTATTTATCCATGGTTTCTTCTTTGTTTAGTGGTTTAACCGTTAGTATTGCTCCATCTTTCTCAACTATTATAACCTTCGTATTCTCTGGGATGAACTCTCTGCTTCTAGCTTGCCAGAGTTCTCCTTTGAATCTTATGAAACCTGTTTTATCTGGTGTAATTGGATCGATTGTAGTAGCGGTTTCCCCTATTAGTACCCCTACTACTCTCTTCTTCCTACGTATCTCTATAACCTTGTATAATAGGAATGTGAAGAATCCTGCTATTAATATCGTTGCTACTAGAACTAGTATTAGTATACTGTTTATCCAGCTAGCTGATACTATCCATTCATGAGGCGGGTGATAGGTTGGTATTAGGAATATTGATCCTATAACTAAACATATTATCCCTCCTATACCTACTACTCCAAAACCAGGTATCACTAGAATCTCTAATAATAGTAGTATACCTCCTATTACTATGAATATTAAGCTTATCTCAGATACATTGAAACCTGAGCCTAGTAGTGATAAGAGGATTGCTATTACACCGAATACTTCTGCTCCATGCCCTGGAGCGGAGATACCAAAGATCACTGCGAATACCCCTAGCATGAATAAGAGGGTTGATAACATTGGGTTTGAAACTATTCTTAGTAGCTGCGTTGATATAGAGGGGTTATAGGTTATTATGGTTGCATTCCTTGTGTGAAGAGTGATCTTACCGATACTAGTTTCAACTACTGCACCATCTATTGATTCCAGTAGAGAGTATAGGTTTGGGGTAACAAATTCTATTACACCTACTTCTAAGGCTTCAGAGGCATTTAAGTTGAGGTTCCTTGTTATGAATAGTTTAGCAGCTGTTGCATTCCTATTATACATGTGTGCTCTCTCTTGAATCCATTCTACTAGAGCATTAATGGTTTTAGAGTCATTAACTGGTTGTGCACCTGAGAAGGTTATCTCTAATGGTTGACAGGATCCTATAACAGTGTAGTTTGCCATTGCAGCTATGTGGGTACTAATCAGTATTAGTGTACCTGCTGACCAAGCTGCTGAGCCCTTTGGATACACATAGCCTATAACTGGTATACTACTACTCTGGATATAATCTGCTATAGTAAAGGTTTCTGCTAACCCTCCACCAGGGGTATCAAGTAGTAGTATAACTGCTTCTACTCCCCTATTCTCCGCCTCGACGAGGCATTCCTTTAATGCTTCTACTGTGGATTGATCTATGGTTCCAGAGACTTCTAGAGTGAATACTTCTGAGGATGAAGCCACTATGGGAGTTACAAGTATTATCAGAGGTGATAATAGTATTATCTTCCTCATTTCTTCTTCTCACTACTATATTTATCTAATGCTCTAGCTATACCAGCTACACTCCCTATATCACCACTTGGTACAACTATTAGGTTTCCCTCTCTAGCTATCTCAGCTAGTGTCTGTAGTTCTCTTAGACGCATAGCTATTGGTGTCTCCTCATAGAGTTTAGCTGCTTCTGTCATCTTCTTAGAGGCTTGATACTCACCTTCTGCAATGATTATCCTAGAGCGTTTTTCTCTCTCTGCCTCTGCTTGTTTAGCTAGTGCTCTAAGCATACTCTCTGGTATAGATACATCTCTAATTGTTACAGCTGATACCTTCACACCCCATGGATCTGTTGCTGCATCAATTATCTCCTGTAAACTTTTATTGAGTTCTTCTCTATTTGATAGTATCTCATCTAGATTCTTCTGTCCAAGTACATCTCTAAGCGTAGTTTGAGCTTGTAGGCTAGTAGCTATATCATATCTCTGGACTTCTACTACTGCTTTCTGAGGGTCAACTACTCTAAAGTATACTACCGCATCTACATCAACAGTGACGTTATCCTCTGTGATAACACGTTGTTTAGGTACATCTATAACCCTTGTTCTTAGATCAATCTTGGTGTATCTATCTATGAGAGGTATTATGAATACTAAACCTGGTCCTTTGATACCTAGTAGTCTACCTAGTCGGAAAACTACGATTCTTTGATACTCTGGCATAATCTTTATTGCGGATGAGAGAATTATTAGCAGGAAGATAACCACTAGGATTATTATATACTCAATCATTGGTTCTCACCTAAGTTTGCTCTATTTAAAGCAACTTATTAAAGGTATCTCAAAATTTGAGGAGAGAAAAGCACAGTTTTATTAAGGATGAAAAACCATTAACCCTTCCTCAGGGCATGTGGGGAGAATAAGATGTGTAAGATAGAGAAGATAAAAGCTAGAGAGGTTCTTGATTCTAGAGGTAACCCAACTGTGGAGGTAGATGTTGTAACAAGAGATGGTGTATTTAGGGCAATGACTCCTAGTGGCGCTAGTGCTGGGCAGCATGAAGCAGTGGAATTAAGAGACAACGATGAGAATAGATACCTAGGTAAGGGTACACTTAAAGCAGTTGAGAATGTAAACAAGGTTATTGCTCCAAAGATAGTTGGTTTAAGCTGTTTATACCAGGAACGTATAGATAATATCATGCTTAAACTAGATGGCACTGAGAATAAGAGTAAACTCGGTGCCAATGCTATCCTACCAGTATCCATGGCTGTGGCGAAAGCTGGAGCTGCAGCGAAGAAATTATCTCTATATGAGTATCTAGCAGAGTTATATGGTGTAATACCCCATCTTATGCCAGTTCCATTATGTAATGTGATTAATGGAGGTAAACACGCTGGGCAAGAAAACTCTATACAGGAACACATGCTTATGCCAACAGGGGCAAAATCTTTTAGAGACGGTATAAGAATGGTTTCAGAGACCTATAAGCATCTGGCCATGCTTCTAAAGGAGAGATTTGGTGCAACAGGAATACTAGTGGGAGATGAAGGAGGTTTTGCTCCAATGGAGCTTAGAAACATTGAGGATCGGCTAGATATGTTATTGAAAGCAGTTGAAAACGCGGGGTATGAGAGTGAGATGAAGATAGCTTTAGACCCTGCTTCAAGTGAATTCTTCTATGATGGAGTATATAAGGTTGAAGGTAAAACATTCACTAGTGGTGAACTCATAGATTTCTATGTTGATCTCTGTAAAACTTATCCAATTGTTAGTATAGAGGATGGACTCGCTGAGGATGACTGGGAGGCATGGGTTGAGTTAACTAGTAAACTAGGTAAGGATGTACAGATTGTTGGTGATGACTTGTTTGTAACGAATACTAAACGTATAAAGAAGGGTATAGAGCTTGGTGCTGCCAACTCGGTGCTTATCAAACTCAACCAGATTGGTACTTTAACAGAGACATTGAATGCTATAAAGATGGCTCATGATGAAGGATGGACTGCTATAGTTAGTCATAGAAGTGGTGAAACAGAGGATACATTTATAGCTGATCTAGTAGTTGGTACTAGTACAGGTCAGATTAAAACAGGTGCACCTGCCAGGA
>CAZCPZ010000070.1:0-7442 GCA_964499875.1 uncultured Thermoplasmatales archaeon
TGGTGCTACTTGGGTGGATGGTGTAAAAGGTAAGGCGTTATATTTCGACGGAGATGATTATGCATTGGTTCCTAACGATCCGACTTTAAATCCTGATTATATAACAATTGAGGCTTGGATTAAGATTCTTGGTGGTGAAGGAACTACTAGAGAGATTGTAAGGAAACATTCTGGTGCAGGTTTTACAACTGGAGGATACGATTTGAGAATTCTACCTAGTGGAAAATTGCAGTTACAAACTTTTATGGGTTCGGTAGTTGGTTCCACGGTTTTGGAGTTGGATACATGGTATTATGTTGTGGGAACCTTTGATGGGGATGTTGCAAGTGTTTTTGTAAATGGTGTACTTGATGGTTCAGCTGACATACCGGATGGTGATTTAGGGTTTACAGATAAGCCATTAGGTATTGGAAGAATTCCAGATTGGGGTGGGGAGTATTTTAATGGTATCATTGATGAACTTCGAATCTATAATCGTGCTCTAACGGAGGAGGAGATACAGCAACATTATAATGAAATCAGAAATGAGGGTTTGGTTGCTTATTGGAGTTTTGATGAAGGGGAAGGTAATATTGCTCATGATTACTCTGGTAATGGTAATAATGGGACTATTTATGGTGCTACTTGGGTGGATGGTGTAAAAGGTAAGGCGTTATATTTCGACGGAGATAATGATTATGTTAACTGCGGTGATTTACCTCATCTGGATGATGCTACTTGGTCAGCATGGATATATCCTTACTCCCAAGAAGATGGAACAATAATAGGTAGATGGTATCCAGACAACGGATGGGCTGTGGCCATAAACAATCATAAATTTATGTTAGAAACTCCAAACGATGTTTTCTATTATTCTTCTGTGGAGATACCTGCAAATAGTTGGTCTCATGTTGCTGTTACTGCAGATGGAGATAATATAAAAATCTACATTAATGGTGTTCCAAATAATGTGATATCCCAATCTGCGCCAATATTCAATGCAGCGATAGATACAACCATCGGAACATTGTGTCCCCCTCCATATGATGCTGTCTATGGTTACCACTGGTACTTCAATGGTTTGATAGATGAAGTTAGGATATACAATCGTGCCCTAAATGAAGACGAAATACAACTTCTCTACAGCGGTGTAAGTGATGAACAACCTTCATGTCCCCCAGATTTGTTTTGCTATTTAATTCCATACATGTTCAATGAAAGTCGTTGGAGTAGTCACTGGTATAGCGGAGTGTTTATTAGATCTATATCTTCCAACACATCCATTAGTATTGATAGTGGTGGAGATGATGTTATAGATTACAACTACTCTATGCAGCAGGGAGATACAATCTCAATTTCCTACCCATCCATTACGTCCGGATCAATAATATACTCCAATAAACCTATTCACATATACTATGGCTATCACGATAACGACTATGGTATATACGATGACTGCGATCTTAGTTACACTATTCTACCAAGCGAATTCTTTGGAACCTCTTTTTGGATTCCAACTAATTCCACTTTAGTCGCTTGCTCCACACTAGAAAATGGTACCATCGTCAAGGTGGATACCAATAACGATGATATATGGGATAACCAGACTTTGCTAAACAGAGGAGATTATGTATCGTTTAGCAGATTGCCACCAGGTGCCTATATAGAGAGTAGCAATCCAATATTCGTAGTTGCACTAAACTACGATTTAAGTAGCAGAAGTAATACCTATGGATACACGGTGATTCCAAAGGAACACCTTAGTTCCAGGTATGTAATACCATTATATGATTATGATCAAACAGAATACAATCAGCAAATAAATCTAACTAAAGTATACATTATAAGCACCGAGGATAACAATTTAATATCTACTAAAAGTGTGTTTAACATTTCCCTTAATAAAGGTGAAATATACGAATGCACTGATTTCTCCGCTGGCGATATAATCACTGGAACTAAAAAATTCTTTGCTGTATACCTCTTTGATGCCTACGAAATAGATCCATGGACTGGAGATAGACGACATCAATCAAGATCTGTTCCACTGATTTCTACGAGCTTTGGATCCAGAGAATTCGTGTTTTACGGTTGGTATGATTATGGTACAGATCCATGTTACAGTGTCCCAGCAGGTTATAGATTCATATTAATTGGATTGCATAATAATACCAATGTGACTCTGATTAGAAATGGTTTGCAGAATTCTTCCACAACAATTCTACTGAATCACGATGAACAAGCAATTGTTGATGCGCCAAACGAAAATAGATTGAACCAAAGCGACTGGTATTATGTAAAAAGTAGTGAACCAATACTAGTATATGTAGGTATAAATCATGCATGGGGTAATAATGCAGACGCACCAGAAGGACATTTTCTTTTGTCAACCGTAGATCTACCTCCAGATACTATGATAACCGATGGTCCAAATGGAACCATTAATTATAATGTGGCTACATTTTCATGGATTGGAATCGATGATATAACCCCAACTGAAAATCTGTTATACTCCTATCGGCTTGACAATGGAAATTGGTCTGACTGGACTAATGAAACTTCCCGCACATTCCCACTCCTTTCCAATGGTAACCACACTTTCAGAGTTAGATCAATGGATGAGAACGGTAACGTCGATCCTACACCAGTAGAGAGAACATTCAATGTTCAAGTAGATACAAATGCTCATTACCAGGTTGTATGGAATGTTAGTATGAACGGCGATGGAGACAATATCACTGTTTCACCTGGGGAAAACATAACTATATCACTCGAGTATCAAATATGGAATAGAATAGGTTGCCCAAGTTGCATTGCTCAAATCGTTATAGGTATTGATGATACTCCTAAATACTGTGCCTATAACGGTATACCTGGTTTGTATCCAGGAGTAGTTGGTAGTGATACACATACAATTCAAGCTCCAGTTACACCTGGCATATATTATCTCAAATATTGTGGAACCAGATGCTATAACTGTGGTGAAGCCTTTAGCGAATATTCTAGCTCTCAAACAAGAAGAATAACCATTGGTACGATTATTGTAATTGATTCTCAACCTCCGGTGATCACTAAAACAGTTGGTACACCAAACGTAGATGGTGTTACTGTAAACCAACCGGATATTGATTACTTTATAAAAGCGGATACACCTATCAATGTGACTGTTTCTGATAATAGTGGAGAATACACTGTTTATTATAGAGTACAGAACGATTCTTATGACTCAGGTTGGATATGGTGGTTCAACAAATCCACTCCTCATAACGTTATATATCTACCGGGACTCTGTGAGTATACTTTATCCATTAAAGCTGTCGATCCATACGGTAACGTTGTATATGATAATGAGACATTCTGCGTTGATGAGATGGAGCCAAGTCAAACAGTTGAGTTTGGTGAACCAAAAATTGTTACCATATCAGGTAATGGTGCTACGATAGGTATTGGTCCACACACACCAGTATGGATCAACTCATCTGACTTTGAGGGTTGTTGTGGAGTTGGAACTGAGAGATTAGAGTATCAGCTCTGGATTAACAACAGCTTGGTTCAAGATTGGATTACTGTTTGGGATAATGAAGAGGATGATACTAACCCAGAACCTGGTGTCATCTCAATTCTCTTAGATAATTGGAGTACTTGTGAACACGAGATACACTACCGTTGCTATGATTTATTTGGTAATGGAGGATCAATAGATACGATAGACTTTTTCGTAGATGCAAGATCACCAACATCAGAAAACGCAATTAGTTCACCAAATATCCATGAATGTTACGATGGCGTGGATTACTACTGGATAAACTGCTCTGGAGTTGAATACATTAATGCAACTGACAATGGCTGCACCTATGGAGATAATGGTTGGTTTGCAGGTGTGGATAGAATAGAATGGGAAATCTATGTTGATACTGATAGAGATGGTATATACAATGAATCCGGCGAACCATTCTACAGTGGAGTTGTATATGATAATCAGGAGGGTGATAACAACCCAGTTGAGGGTGAAGTCAGTGTAGTGCTTCATTTCTATGAGGATTGCAGTCATATGATTCTATATCGCGCCTTTGATAAACTTGGAAACAATGAAAACTGGCAGAAACAATCCTTTAAACTAGACTGTACACCACCAGAGATCACCAAGGTAGTTGGTGATCCAAACTGCTATGAATATGAAGATAATTTTGATCACGATGTCTGGTGTGTAAAGAAAGACACAGTTATCTACTTCAATGCAACTGACTATGGATGCTACTGGTGGGAGGATCAACCACATCCAGGTGTAGGTTTGGATGTACTCAAATATCGTATTTGGTGTAATGGATCCTGGAGTGATTGGACATATCTACCAGTCAGTGATAACTATGCTGAAAAAACTATTACTTTCACAGAGGAATGTAAACATTACTTAGAAATCGTAGCTATCGACAAACTCGGTAACACAATGGTTGATAATGAGACATTCTACGTTGATGAACAATCTCCAGATATAACTATTAAAGTAGGTATGCCACAGTGTTCTGCTGAGAATGATAGTACTTATTGCGTAACGACTGCTACAAAGGTAACTATACTAGTTGATGAAAAAGGTTGCTGTGGTGATCTAGTGAATGCTTCTTATCGTATTAAGAATGCTGGTGGTTGGGGTCCATGGATTAGCATCCCCATAAGTGGAGATTCTACTTCAACACACTTCTACTTTAGCGAGGAATGCAACCATACATTAGAGGTTTATGCTGAGGATTGTCTTGGAAATAGTAACAGGATCTTCAGATGGTTCCATGTTCATGATTCCCCACCTGTCACTCTACTGAGAGTGGATGACCCCAGTTATATCGATGAAAATGGCAGTGTTTGGATTACCTCTGAGACCGCCTTATATCTTGACGCTAGTGATCAACCAGATTGTGCTTGTGGTGTTAATAGTACCTGGTACAAAGTTGATAATAGTGAATGGTCATTATATTATGGTAGGATACTTATCTCTGGAGAAGGAGGACATGTGTTGCACTATTACAGTGTTGATAATCTTGGTAACAGTGAGAATGTAAAGAGTCAAGTATTATATGTGGATGACTCTCCTCCAGTTACCATAGTTGAAGTTGAATGGTCTGAGTCTGGTGAGTTAGAGAGTGTTACTTTGGCTGCGGATGATGGTGATGGTGTAAATCATTGCATTATCTACTGGGCCACCAGAGATACTTTTGATAATCTAGTATGGCATTCTCAGCCGAGTCCAGTTGTCTTTAAAGGTGAATCAGCGAGAGAGATTGTTTTCTTCTATTCTGTTGATGCTCTTGGTAACCAAGAACCTGTTCAGAGAGCTGATTGGACTATACCTGGTCGCTAAAAGATCATTCATCCTCTCTTCCTCCTCCCCTTCTTACCTTGTTGTATGAAAAATCTTTAAACATAAATTAATAATAATGGCAGTTTATATTTTAGAGGAAAGAATTCATAGAAAAGTGACTCTCAAGTATCATTTAAGATCACCCCCAGTTTTCCTATGGTGAATAGAGTTTGATATTTAGAATGGAATATCCAGTGAAGATGCTCTTCAGGTAGTATGTCTTTGAAACAGACATAACCTCTCATATCGTGATATGAAATGGAAAACAAAAATTATTGAGATCCCCTTAGGAGATAAAGGTTGGAAAATCAAAACAATAAAAGAAAGTCATCCCCACTCCAAACACCATCTCGCCACACTGTCATCCCAAATCTTAGTGCTATCAAATCCTATATCCTAGTGTTACCACATAAATATTAAATCCAAAATCTTAGTGTTACCATTTCCCAGATCTTAGTGGTAATAAATCCTATATCCTGGTGGTATACTCCTAGTAAAACACTACTCCATCACTACCATGAAACTCTCCGGAGTAACCCTTCTTCTATACACCCTGTAACCCCTATTAAAAACGAGACATCAAACCCATTTTCAACCTTTATTTAGTTCTATCTCAGATTTTGTGGTAATATAAAACTGTTTTTCCCATATCTTGTGGTAAAAGATTTCCCATATCCTAGTGGTGATAAATCCCAAATCTTAGTGGTGACTATGTTGATTTATTCCATCAGCACCCATGAATTTAATAATAAATCTATTTTTCTTTACGATATGTTAAAAAATTGTTTTTACATTATTTTATGATACCTGGTTGTTGGTCCTCTCCCTAGTGATTTTATATATCCAAGTGATACTAATTTTTCAACCCTCTTTAGAATCGTTGGTTTACTTACACCTAATTTCTCTGCAATCTCAGAGCTATTCATCTCTCCATAGCTGAGTAATTCCAGTATCCTAGCAACATTATCTTCCTAAATATCTTAGTGTTATTACTTCTTAAAATCCCAGTAGTCTCCCTATAAATGGATTTAGATATAGTATTCTATATCACAAACAAAATTCGTATTTTTTAATATACTTACCTAAAACCATGCATATAAGAAACCTTCGTCTTCTAATCCTCCTATATATCTATATCCGTAGCCTACATAGGAATGTGTTAGCCATGTTACCTTCATTCATCGCAAAAATCTTTTCCTCTTTAAACCCCTATCTTTCATAGTAATTTTAGAAACTCTTCGACTTCCATTTTTAAATCCTTCTTTATTATCTTGTTTAATAACCCTCTTCTTATCTCCTCCCCAGGGTGATTCGGTATTATCGTTGTTCTCCCATCGGGATGCTCAAAGAATATATGACTCCCTTCTTGTCTTATTGGTTTAAACCCCAGTTTTACTAATACCCTAATTAGCTCTCTAGGTTTAAGGAGAGGTAGTTTGGACAATTAAACCACTATCTGTTGTATCGCTATGAATTTTTCTTTTATAACAGGCTTCTTGGTTTTTAGATACAGAGTAATCGCTTCTTTTGTCCTCTTCAATAGTTCATCCAGGGTTTTAGCTTGAGTATGACACCCAGGTAACTCTAAAACCTCTGATATAAACCATCCATCCTCATCCTGCTCAACCAAAACAGTGAAAGACCTCATACCTTAACAATATCATTCTAAAGTATTATATATATTTTTTGATTCAGTTCTTACTAACCCCCATCATGATCCTGTAGTCTCTCCCCATATAAAATATCTTTCAAATATATTAAAAACAAGCATTAACTCCCTATAATCCTTCTCCAATTAAACTCAACTCAGAAGAAATAAAAGAGCCATCATATAAACAAAATCTTGTAGTATCAAATCCCAAATCTTAGTGTTATTGTTTCCCATATCCTAGTGCCAGTAAATCCTATATCCTAGTGGTCTCCTCCATATAGAGACCATTATATTACCATCATGAAAAACCTTTGAACAACTCTTATTCAACACCCAAGTAACCCTACTAAAAACAAATACGCTAATCCTTACTTCAACCCTATTTAGCCTTAGCCAAGATTTTGTGGTACTATAAAACTATTTTTCCCAAATCTTGTGTTAAAACTTTTCCCGTATCCT
>CAZCPZ010000071.1:0-7361 GCA_964499875.1 uncultured Thermoplasmatales archaeon
TTTTTTTGCAAGTGCTTTCGCTGCTTCCTCAGTTAAACCATGTTCACCTAGGATAGTATATCTGTCAGGTCTTATCTCTGTTGCACGAACTAAAGCTTCTATAATCTTTCTCTTTGAAATCCCTAGTTCTTGAGAAGTTGTAGGTGCACCAATCTTCTTAAGTGTATCCCTTATAAGCTCCCAGTCCCCCCCATGTAGATACATCATCATGATTGCTCCAACACCACATTGTTCTCCATGTAGTGGTCGATGTTTCCTTTTACTTTTAAGCATTATACCCGGACCTAGATGATCAAGCATGTGAGAGAACATGTGTTCTGCACCAGAGGCGGGTCTAGTACTACCAGCTACACTCATAGCTACTCCTGATACGATCATTGCTTTCACTGCAAACCAAGCTGCTTGTTCTACATCTGGTTTAATCTCATCAGCGTGATCTATGATGAGTTGAGCTGCTGTCTCAGCAAGTACAGCGGCATGACTACTATACTCCTCATGTTTAAGTCTATGTGCAAGTCTCCAATCTCTAACAGCTGTGAGATTAGATATAACATCGGCGCATCCGGCGGCAAGCATTCTATAAGGTGCTTTATATATTATCTCTGTGTCAGCTAGTATAGCTAGTGGTGCTACTGCTGTTTTAGATACAGATCCACTATCATCTTTCAGAGAAGCTCTAGGAGAGGCTATTCCATCATGTGATGCACACGTTGGTACACTAATAAACGGTTTCCTAAGCTCAGCGGATGCTGACTTAGTTACATCTATAACGCTTCCACCACCAACTCCAAGGATTATATCGACATCATACTTATCAGCTTCATACATAACATTTTTAACTTCATCCATTGTTGCAGATGTAATCCGTTTCTCTTTAACATCATAACCAGCTTTATCTAGAAGTTTTATAATCTTCTCACCAGCTATCCTCCTGGTTATCTTACCATCTACAACTAAGGCTTTCCTACCACTATTTATACGTTGGCAAAGCTCAGCTACGCGATTAATAGTTTTATGACCAACAATGATCTCCCTAGGGAAGACCATTGTTTTTGATTTAGTGAATCGCTCCATAGAGTCATCACCTCGTAAAGCCTCCCCACCCATATATAAATTACCATTCTAATCATTTGAGAGAAAAACATAGTTCTAATAAACAAGTCTATGGTTTCAAATTATTAGATCACAATGATTATCGATTCAAGTAAGCAAAAATATCTTATTCTCATCACATTGATTATAGTAACTTGTCTAGCAACACTATACTTGTTACTCCCGGATTTAGTTTATGACAACTTTATATGGCGTTATTTCTGGGGACCCATAGTGTCTGATGTAAAAGGAGAAACAGTTTATTACCATGGTATACCAGCTGAGGATAAATACACAATCATCTCTGAGTTAACATATGGATTAATCATAATAATTGTTCTCTATATACTCTATAGGTTACTAGAGAAATGGGGTATAGCTATAGATTGGAGGTTTTGGTTAGCTATTCTACCATTTGTATTAACTGGTTCAGTTACAAGGGTTTTAGAGGATTCAGGTTTCTTCAAGGAACCAATTGGTTACTGGTTTGTATCCCCCTTAATATATATTCAGATACTACTATGGGCTTTTCTCTTCTTTCTCACTGGTTTCCTTCTTCACAAGAGATTTCTAAGGTTTACTCCAACTAGAGTTATGGGTATAGGGGGGGTACTACTCTTAGTACCATTTATATGGTTTATAATCCAATGGTTAACTGGAAATTATTGGAGTGCAACAACTGGTGTTAGAATAGATGTACTATTGGTAGTATCTGTTCTAGTTAGTGTTATACTATTATTAGTGTTTACTACAGCAAGTTTATTTAGGGATAATCAATATCTTCTCCCATTTAGGAAACCCTTGAATATATCTATGCTTGGTGGCCACCTCATAGATGGTTTAACAAGCTATATAAGTATATATGATCCACTTGGTATGGGTTTACCAACCTATAGTGAGCTTCATCCTGCTTCTAGCCTATTAATGAATATATGGCCTCCTCTTTTTCCAATTGTTAAATCTCTACTAGTAGTTTTCATTATACTATTATTCGATGTATTCTATAGAGAGGAAACCTATAGGTATGAGAGACTAGTGAATCTATTAAAAATAGGTGTCTTCATACTAGGTTTTGCACCAGGTACAAGGGATCTACTAAGAGTAACAATGGGAGTATAAGGTTTATGAGGCAACGTAGACACCCTGAGTGGTTAAAGGTTTCAATCGCTGGTGGAGTAGAGTATAGTAGGGTTAGGAAGCTTTTGAGGGAGAAGGGTTTACATACTATATGTGAGGAAGCTAAATGCCCTAATATCGCTGAGTGTTTCAATAGAGGAACAGCTACGTTTCTAATACTAGGTGATACCTGCACTAGGAGTTGCCGATACTGTGCCGTTAAAAAAGGTACTCCAAAACCAGTTAACCCATTAGAACCTAAGGAGGTTGCTGAAGCAGTTGAGACATTAGGTTTAAGATACGCTGTTATAACATCTGTAACAAGAGATGACCTTGTTGATGGTGGAGCAAAACAATTCCATGATACTATATTAGAGATTAGAAGAAGAAACCCCAATTGTCTCATAGAGGTTCTCATACCTGATTTCAAGGGGGATATAGATGCTTTGAAACTAGTGGTTGATGCTAAACCAGATGTTATAAACCATAATATCGAAGTTGTTAAGAGTTTATTCCTCAAGTTGCGTCCACAGGGTGACTATAATCGTAGCTTAGAGTTACTGAAAAGTATTAAGGATTTAGATTCTAAGATTATCACTAAATCGGGTTTCATGATAGGTCTCGGGGAAACAAAAGAGGAGATAGAGGAAACCATGTGTGATCTGAGATCTAGAGGAGTTGATGTTTTAACTATGGGTCAATACCTGCAGCCCTCTCTATCACATGCTCCTATACATAAATATTATACCCCCATGGAATTCCAGGAGTTTAAGAGAATAGCCTATAACATGGGTTTCCTTCAAGTAGAATCTGGTCCTCTCGTTAGAAGTTCTTATCACGCAGATGACTTACTGGATCTTATAAAAAGAGTTAAAAACATTTGAGGAATAGAGTGATTCTAAAAACTATGAAGAGTGAAAGTAGATATAAGATACCTGGGGGTAAACTACTAAGGGTTTTCCTAGAGTATAGTGAGGATACTAAAACAATTCAAGATATTAGAATCACAGGTGACTTCTTTGTATATCCCGAGGAGGCTATAGAGGAGTTAGAATCCATCCTACTTTACACTCCTATTATAGAGGAGGATTTAAAAGAGAAAATCTCTCGTTTCATAGAAACCAATGATGTTACTCTAGTAGGATTGACATCTGAGGATCTAGTTAAGGGGATAATGATGTGTGTTTCATATGAGTGAAACATGGCGTCTCCTCAAAACAGGATATGCAGATGCATATACGAATATGGCTATGGATAAAGCCATATTAGAGGCTCATAGTGAAGGTAGTGTTCCACCAACCGTTAGATTCTATCAGTGGAATCCACCAGCGGTTTCAATAGGTTATTTCCAGAGTCTTGAAGCAGAAGTAGATACCTTGGAATGCCGGAGACGAGGAGTTAACTATGTACGTAGAGTAACAGGTGGAGGAGCAGTATATCATGATAAGGAACTCACCTATAGTATAGTCATAGGGGAATCTCACCCTGAGATACCTGGGAATATATTAGAGAGCTATAGTAGGATATGTGGAGCGTTAATAAAAGGATTAAGACACCTTGGTATCAATAGTAGCTATGCTCCAATCAATGATATAGTGGTTAATGGTAAAAAAATCTCTGGTAACGCTCAAACTAGGAAGAATAAAACAGTGCTTCAACATGGAACCATCTTGATGGATGTAGATGTAGATACAATGTTTACTCTACTTAAGGTTCCAGATGAGAAGATTAAAGGTAAACTCATAGAGGATATTAAGGAGAGAGTTACTTCACTAAAACAAGTTTTAGGTAGAGAAGTAGCCTTTGATGAAGTAGCTGATGCCTTAAAAAAAGGGTTTGAAGAAGAATTCAATATAAAACTAGTTGAAGATTCTCTCACCCGGGAGGAAGAAGAGCTAACAAAGGAGTTTAAACTAAAAATTTTCTCTAGAGAAGAATGGAATCATCGAAGATAAATTTTTCATGGTAACTCTATCTCCATTCCATCCCTAGCAGCTACAACCTCTAAACCTAGCTCACTAGATAACTTCTCTGCAAGTTCCCAGGGTTTAGCTTGAATCATTGTCATACCAAAATGAGTTAGTATACTCAACCTAGGTTTATTCCTCTCTATGATCCTAGCTGCATCCTCCAGGGATAGATGCATAACATTCTCCTTTGGTTTAAGTAAAACAACGTTTATAACCAAGATATCTCCCGTGTAATATTTCTCTAAACCATCAAAGTACTTGGTATCTGTTATTATAGATAAAGTAGTGTTTCTACCATGGAAGTTGAAACCATAGGTTTCGACACCATGTACATGAGCAACTGGTGTATCAAAAGAGATATTACCAATGCTATATTTTCCTCCTTCTCTTAGTCTCTGTATCTCCTTAACATATCCTCTAAAGTGATGTAATATAACCGGGTCAACGTCTAGAGTGTCACTGGGAGCGAAAACTATTCCTTTTTTATTACTACCACCGTTTGTCATGGCTTCAATCATTATATTGATATCATTAGAGTGATCAATATGTCTATGAGATAAGATTATAGCATCAAGTTTCCTTGGATCCAACCGAGGTTTACTAGATAAACATCTTACAAGTGACCCAGGTCCAGGATCAAGGAGTATATTTGTTTCATCTAGGTTTATCCATAAACCACCGGATTTCCTTATCTGTTGTGTAACGGTGAATCTCGCTCCAGCAGTTCCAAGAAACTTGACTCCACCCATAATCAACCACTAAACCTAGATACTATTCTTCTTATAGTCTCCATTGATCTAGTTGTAACATGAAAAACTTTACCGAAATTCTTCTCTAGAACTCTTTCAATCTCATTTCCAACGGTTGCATAATATATATCACTTCTCTTCTCAAAAATAATATTATCACTACCGTAAACATCTATAATCCTAAACCCATCTCTTCCCTCTAACTCCTTGAGTACACTCAATAACTCTTCTTTAGTTAACTTATTCCTCCCAAACATGTTCACACCATGAATAAAAGCTACGCCTCTACTCATAATAAGAGATATCATGTTGGAGATATAAAAGAGACACTATTCCTTGAAACAAAATAATAAATATACATACATATATTTCATAGCTATAGAAGGGGAGGAGAAATATTATGCATAAAAAAACCTTGGTGATACTAACCTGCCTACTATTACTATACCTACCTCAAGGTGTTCAATCTAATAAGTTGATAAATGGTTTTGATAGGGGTCCTTCTTTTAGGTCTGTTGTTCCTCTTAAGAAGGTTGTTTTTGTTGGTTTTGATGAGGATGGTTTTTTGGATGATTATTCTTATTTGGCTGCTGTGCCTACTTGTGTTTTTTATAGTGGTGGTAGGTTGTTTTCTTTTCCTCTTTTGTTTTATCAGGATTCTTATCCTGTGGTGGAGGATAGGGAGCGTAGTTTGAATGCTCGTCAGGGTTTGGATTATTTTATGGAGGATTGGTTGGGTTATTGTGGTGGTAGGCTTGATGATTTGGTTCTTATTAATGTTCCTAGGGATAGTGTGAGGCAGTGGAGTAGTAGGAATGTTACTGTTATTAGTGGTGATGATCCTTTTAGTGTTGCTTCTAGGATAGCTCTTCATGATTGGAGTTATAGTGATACTGCTGTACTCGCAGTAATCAACGATACCAAAAATGATTATAGTATAAAAACAGAGGGTAAACTAACTGGTGAATTCTCAATAGATAAGAAGATTAAAACTCTTCATTTTGAGGTACCTCAGACAAATAAATTGAATCCACAATTCAAAGAATTCATAGTACCAGATGGATACATGGGTATAGAGGCAAGAGTATGGTATGAATGCTTCTATATTGGTATTAAACAAGGTGGTTATAATCTAATAAACATCTCTATTCCACCAGGAGATAAAGATCTTCAGCTTTACTGTAGATACAATGATGATTGGATGCAAGTTGCAGCTGTTAGCGCTTGGAATGCAAAACAAGGGATGGATACAGATTATACAGCAACATATGTCTATAGACCTGGATCCTGGATGGTATCTATAACTGATGTACCCACTAAGAGGATTATAGGGCACTATGGGGGTTTAATGGGTATCCTAAGAAATCTAATTAGAGGCGTAGTATATAATGTAGATATCAAGCTCTATCCCGGTGCCATGATACCTATCAATGTTTCTCCACCATATTATTGTAGAGACGCGGAATTCAAGATTGAATGTAGAAACTCTGGGGTTGATTTTAAGTTTCTACTTATCGGTCCAAGTGGTGAGAAGATAGCGGAGAGTGAGAATGGTGCTATAAAGGTGAGTAAACTCGGTCAATGTCTACCTAGTGAGCATTATCAAATAGTTGTATACGTCAAAGATAATGTAAGCGGAGTGTTCCAGTATGAAATAAGTTACTCTTGGTATCAAAATAAAACTAGGAGCAAAGGAGACTCTCTCGTTTCTGCTGCAGAGGCTAGTATACTCGCTGGTATGCTAAATGCTCCTCTACTCTACATCTCTTCTCAAAAACTACCTGTTGCTACCATGGATACTCTACGTAAACTTGGTGTTAAACATGTTTACCTAGTAAACCTTGGTGATCACTTGCAGAATCATGTTAGAGATAAGATTAAAGATTTCATAGAAAAAGAATTCATAGAATATAGTGGCATCTACAAGTATATACAAGAGTTAACAGGGGTTCATAGTGATATAGTTTTCACTACTATTGATCCTTGGACTTATTGGTTTGTTGGTGAGCTGAAGCCAGCAGGTGAATATAGAGGTGCTTTATTTATTGGACCAGCTGCTTATCTAGCTGCTCACCACGGGACTCCTGTTCTCATTGTTGATAATCACCCGGAGCTATCCTCAGCAGTGGTATGGCATACGGATTTCTGGAGGAAACACCCCGATGGTTACACTACTCCCACTGTATCCGAGATGTACTTAACGGGTAGAAGAGTATATGATTTCCTGGATAAACTTGGTTTCGATGATAAGGGAATGGAATCCATCATTACAGTAGCAGGTCAATATGATATAGGTGCATCATGGGATAGAGTATTTGTAGGTAAAGCAGTAACTGGTAGATTCTCTTTCTCACCAGTTGATGCAGCTTATTGGATTTCTAGGAGTATATTCTACCCTGCTTTAATATTTGAGAACCCTGGGATGAATCCAAAT
>CAZCPZ010000072.1:0-7355 GCA_964499875.1 uncultured Thermoplasmatales archaeon
AGAGATAAAGAATGCTGGTAGAGGAGGAATAATAACATCTCTACTAGATGTAACAATAGCATTCCTATTTGGATACCTAGTTGGTCACATACTAAACCTACCACTCCTTCAATCCCTTGCAATAGGAGCAATACTAACTGCAACTAGCGTAGGAGTAACAGTTAGAACACTGATGGATCTAAACCAGCTGCATAGTAGAGTCGGAGCATTCATATTAACCATAGCAGTACTAGATGATGTACTAGGTATACTAATACTATCAATAATAGTAGGAAATGGTTCACCACTAATGATAGGAGTCAAGATAATGCTATTCTTCCTAATAACACTATTACTGGGATTAAAACTAGTACCATATATAATGAGGATAGCTTCAATAATAAGGATTAGATACATACTATTATCAATAGCTTTGATGATATGCTTATTATTCTCAGCTTTAGCAGAAAACCTAGGTTTAGCAGCAATAACAGGTTCATTCATAGCGGGACTAGTAATTGGAACAACACCACAATCAAGGAGGATACTGGAATATATTAGGGAACTCGGTCACTCATTCCTAATACCATTATTCTTCGTATGGGTAGGTGCATCCTTTGACTTCTCTGCTCTAAAAGAAATAGGGATACTAGTAGTATTATTCATACCAGCAGCCATCATGGGTAAGATAATTGGTTGCTCCATGGGAGCAAAGATAACTGGTTTCACAAATAGAGAAGCAATACAAATAGGAGTGGGAATGATACCTAGAATGGAGGTTGCACTAGTAGTAACAGCAACAGCTATAAGCCTAGGAGTATTCACTGGGAGACTAGCACATCAAATACTAGCTGCAACAGTACTACTAGTAATAGTATCAGCAGTAATCACACCGATAACACTAAAAATATTATTCAAAGAATAAAAAATTCTATTCATCTACTATGGAATAATACTGAGTAGCTGCATAATACTTCCTAATAAGTTGATTAAGAGTGAGTTCACCAACTAATCTACCATCCTCTACAACTGGTAGACGGCGAAGTTTATTCCTAACCATCTTCAGTAATGCATCGATCACCTTCTCCTCAGGGCTACAAGTTATAACCCTATGACACATAACATCTCTAGCCGTATTAGCAGTACCATGTTGAATAGATTTAACATCAGGTGTACCTACAACATAAGCAGGTAGATGCTTAGGAGCCAAAATGGATAAAACATCATGTTCCGTTATAACACCAACAAGTACCCTACTCTTCTTATCCTTAACAACCCATATATGATTCCTAGCTCCGAGGATATTCAAAACATTATGTATATCCTCATCCTCCGTAACAATAGGTAGATCCCAAACTCTCTTATCCATAAGCTGTTTAACCTTCAACTCATAGAAATCAGTGACGAGTCTCCCATCTCTCATAGAATCAAAACACTCTAAAAGCAAAAGATGTATATAAAAACTCCTAAAACACAACTAGAAAACATGCTTCGACATACAACGATAGTAAGATGGGAATTGATATATATTATTTGAAACAAATAGATAATTGTAGGAGGTGAAAAATGAGGATTAAAACCATATGGGGAAGCATAATAGTAATCGCCATACTAACAATAATCCTGATAAACTCTATAAACGGATCAATAATTCGACATTCAACTAAAGAAGAAATAAATTTCTTAACAAAAACCCCGTCATCAATACTATTCGGAGAGATATACACATCATGCAACAACATAGAGAAAACCTCAACCATAATATTTGGAGTATACAATGATATAGATATAGATGATAACACCGAGACAGGTATAAATGGTAAGGATATAAGAGTACAATACCTAGTACTACCATGGTTAAACCTAGAGAAACCAGCTATTGTCTTAACACTCCTAGTGAACATAGATAGACTAGGAGAAGAAATCAAGGATAAGGATATACTAGCTGAGATAAGAGTCAATGAAATGGAGATAGGATTCCACTCCCCTAATCTACATGGAAACGAGTTACCAGAGAGTATACAATTCACAACAACCTTCTTCATAAATCTACTAGATAAAACCATTGGTTTCACAATGAAAACCACACCAATGTATGATGATAAAAACAATAAAACATTATCCTACTCCATAAAACACAATGATACTAGATATGAATTCACGCTTAAACCACCAGTTGAGACACAAGTAATGATATCATCAACCATGGAACCAAAAACATGGTTATACGAGTTTAAGAGAGAAAAGGGATACAAAACCATGTTAACCATACTAAAAACAAAGAGGGATAAGGAAACAGAGATAAAAATCTATGATCTACCAGAAACCATATCCTTCAAACTAAAGCTAACACCCCTACAAGAGGGAGGAGGAAACATACTATACCAAAGCAACAAAAACTATGATACAAATATAAAGATAGTATCCGATGAAACAGGGAGATGCAGATATATAACCCTCAGCAACCTACCAAGCATGATGAACATGGAGTGGAATCCAAGTAGAGGAGAGGGGTACTATAAACTAGTAATGGAATCAAAAACCACAACTATAAACATGTATGATAACCCAGTGGAACCGACAATCAATATAACACTAACCACCACTGGAAACATAGACTTCACTACACAGTGGAATCTAACAAACCCTGGTGAGATAATAATAACTAAAAATGAACCATTAGCACTAGAATTCAAAACCATGATAAACAACTGGTTAACACAAGTAAACATATCATCCATGGATGGAAACCTAACACTGAAATGGAATATAAACACAACAGGCTACATACTATATGATACAAACTGGAAACCAGTTAAAACAATCAACCTACTAGTAATGAATCCATCTAAGATAGGAGTTAGAACAGAGGCAACAGCCTCTAGAGCCGATGACTTTAACATAAACTGGGTTCTATGGCCTATAGAGGAAAGCAGTATCAATGTAACTGGTAGAATAGATTTCTCATCAATGATGATAGATGTATACTTGAATGGTGAATGGTACCACCTATGGCCCTGGATATAAAATCACTTAACCTCCATGATACACTAACTGGTATAGGATCAGACCATGGACCAAGTACACCATGCTCATCCTTAACCTTAACCCTGACTTGATAACCACCTCTCTTATCCCATATATGAGAAACTATTACAGTCTCATTAGACCTATAAGGTCCAAGCCAACCAGAATAGCTACCATCACCCCAATCAAACATGTAATAAACCTTATCCCCATCTGGATCAGTAGAAGTTGCATTGAAAGTATACTCAACACCAACTCTACACCTAGTTGGACCCCAAACCAATGGTTTACCTGGTGGATTAGACTTCTCACTAACTGCTAGAGAGGGGTCACCAAATGGCTGCCATTCTAGAATAGTCTTATAGTCACCAGCAGTTAAATGTCTCCTGAGATACAAGTTTAATCCATCAACCCATATCTCACCAAAAGTTAAAGCACCTCTCTTATAAGCTTTAAACATACTAGTAGTCATACCCTCGATTAAACCATATGTAACATACCTACCAACATAAGCGTATCCAAGAGCTGTTGCACCCATAGAAGCTATACCACCACCATATGGGTTAGACACAAAAGACCAAGAGAAACACTCATAATCCTCACTATACTTACCAACACTACAAGCACCAGTGATAACAATTGGGTACATACCATGGTTATGGAAATCCAGTACTTGATAGCTATATAAACCACCGGTTGGAGTTGGAATCCAAACTGAGCTATTATGACGATGAGTCGCATAGACACTAGGAGCACCATGACCAGAGAAATCAACGAAACCAGCACCTTTTTCAAAAGCAGTTGTTATCTCAGATACACCTGATGGAGAATAACCAGAGAGTCTACCATTAGAATCCCAAATCTTATCAGGTATAAAACCATCCATTATCTTGATAACAGCTTCATTAACGAACTCACCCTCATTTATACCAGAGGAATCATCTGGAAATGAATCACCACCAACAACTATGAGGCGAGTAAACCAATCTTGTGTATAAGCCTTGTTATCCTCATACTCTATAATCTTACCTACAACGCCTCTCACCTCATCCCTATTAACACAAGCAAGTCTACCTAGATAAACATCTGGATACAAATCTAGTTCATCACTATGATTAAACCAGTTATACTCTGCAAAAACACTATTATTATTTGTATCCCAACTAGAGAAACCACCACTAGCATTATAGATATCAGCATAATAGAGATCACTAACAAAAACCTCTTGATCACTACTAGAAACCACGATGTGAGTCTCCCGAGAAGGAATCCACTCTATTCCACCAACCAGTAGAACAAATGTTGTACCCCAGTTCTCCACAGCGTTCCTTATAAAATATTTAATCTTCTCAGCATCATCTCCACCCTCAACTGGGAAATACACACCATTATATATCTCATCTAATAAAACTAGTTTAGTAGAAATATTCCTCTTAATCTTATGATCCACTAGAGGTTGAATATCCCCAGCGAACTCACCAGGAGATATAACAAGGAGTTGATACTCTTTATCGATAGGTGCCGAAGGAATAGTAGTATATTTTATGGTGATACTCATTGAGCGAGCAACAATAACCTTATTCTCAACTAGATTATACCTAACGGGGTACAACTCGATATTAACAAAAACAGTTCTTTCGCCCCTATAAATTCCAGAACCTAACCTATAGGAAAACCATTCCCTTGGGTAGATGATGAAGCTATAGTTCAACCCCCTATAACCATTAGTTTTTAAACCAAGTTGATATGGAGTTGGAGATGGCTCAACTATACCAGATAAGGATTCCTCGTATACATCACTAACCTCTACATCAATAGAATAAACTCTTGATCCAAATGGTAAACGAAAAACCTCTACATCACATGGTAGAAGAGGATAACCAGGTTGAATTAAATAGGAATTAGCATCATCTAGAGTAATCGATGATAAACCATCTCTATAGACAATACATGGTTTATTAAAATAGAAAACAGAGTTAATACACCTAATCTCACCAACATCAATGGGAGTAACAACATTACCATTTAATACTAGAAACACTGCTAAAGCAAGAATATATGGTGTCAACCTCATGGATGCAACCTCAACCAATTAATATAAACAGAAACCTATATTAAGTTTTTTCAAAAAAAATGAGAAAGAGAGAGGAAGAGGATTCTTTTAGCTCCTCTATATCTTCAAGTAGAATAGCATTAGTGTACCGGAGACCGTCTTAGAAGCAGATACACCCTCTGCAGATGTAACAGTCACTGTTACATCCACTGGTCCGAAACCAAGTGGGAACCCGGATTTCACTCTAACTGATTCACCAGGTGCAATACTAGATATCGTACCAGAACTATGTTTACCTAGGAATACTAGTCCACTTAGATCTATCGTCCACTCCACATTTGTTGCATCAGCACTACCAGTGTTAGAGATCGTCACAGTTGCACCTATTCCACCCATAACTTTATCTATCGCTAGGAAGGGTGCTGGTGGACCAGATGCATAGAAGATATCCTTGTCACCATCTCTCTCGTCAGTCCAAACAATACCAGCTGGGTGTATATCAGCAGAGTTAGGTTCTGCTACAACCGTCCCATCAACCTCATTAATTTGTACTGGTTCACCCCATGATCCACCGAAGTTGTTAGACTCGATCATGTACAAGTTGTTATTCTTTATATATATGCAATGCACTGTGTCACCATCTAAGTAGAACGCTGGATAAAGCTCATCCACTCCTCTCTCAGCAGCGACCATGGTACTACTCCAAGTCTTACCTCTATCAGTACTATACATACACTTGATATCCCAGTCACCATTCTCATCGGACATGTAGATGACCATTACTTTGTCTCCATAGGCATCTACAACTGGATGACGCGCATCATAACCGTTATCAACACCGCCATCAAGATATAGTTGATCCTCTACAAACTCTTGATCATCCTCTATATTTGGAACCACTCTCTTCCAGCAGACCTCTGACTTCTCGGTTCTATCAGACTGGAAAACCATGTAGAAGAAATCATTCTCTGTCTGAACAGGATCATCATCATGGATAGGAGCAAGATCTATATCAGAAGATGGGAAGTATTCACCGAGTGGACCAGTCCCGCTATCCCAGTTAACTACCATACCACTTATATCATCATCCATCCACCAGAGCATTGTACCTTGATCCATCCCTTGATCATCGTTTATCATACCTAATACTGGACCAGAGGATTGACCAAAGGATACCTGCTGATAGAGCATGTCGTCCTTCCATACAAGGCAGGATGCACCTGGTCTACTACCATCAACCCACATCCAAGCTTCCCAAGTCTCATCATTGGTGATATCACCTATCTTGAAGAAATACCCTGCATCTCTAGACTCATCAATGCAATCCCACCAGATTCCATCGAATACACCTGTATCATACTTTGTATCCTCCATATATGCTACTTGACAATAGGTGTTATAACCCTCGATTCCCAGTAGAGATAAGTCTATATCCACCCAGTCTTCGCCATTGGTAGAATATACTATGTGTGGAAATGCATCCATCGGTGTGGCCTCGTGAGAGAAGGTCACTATTATGTTACCATTAGCATCTCTAGTTATATCTGGTAGAAAATCATCTCCAGGTATATTTGGAGATAACTTTACATTACCCTGTGTTATCCCCGTAGCAATAGGTGTCCTCTGTATCCTATGGGATATAGGGATCTTCTTCAGCAGATTTGAGTTGAATGGTAAATCATTGCCACCTATAGCAGATACTGGTACAAAGAGAGCAGCACATAGCATGATAGCTGCAATTGCTCCAACAAATATCTTGGCCTTCCTTTGCGTCATAATCTATTTCCCCCTACTCTATTTAACCAAATATATTACCATGCCTATAAATTTTTCGGCCTAAATATAAATTAAGATTGGAATATAAAAAGGTTTTGATGAGATGAACGTTAAATTTTAATTATCTTTTCGGATGCATAGCTAAAGAAAATGTTATATTTTGCAACCGTACAACCCTACAACATCTACTTCTTCCATTCATCATGACATTAGCCCCCTTAGTTTTAGCAGAGAATAAAGTTTTCTAAACCATCTAATAAAACTTGGTCTTTATAAACAACCAAAGTAACATAACATATATATAATAGCTAGACATTATAAATTTTGGAAAAACAAATAGGGGGTAGAAATACTTTGAATAATTCAGGAGTAGCTGTCAAAATAGAGGCGGCTGTATTTACAATACTACTATTGGGGACATTATTTTTAGCTCCAATTAGCTCCGGTGTAAACCAAGTGGAAACAAAGGACTATGCTGAGATATGGAGAAGCCTTCAAAGTGGAGAAGGAGAACCATCTA
>CAZCPZ010000073.1:0-7291 GCA_964499875.1 uncultured Thermoplasmatales archaeon
AATGACAACACTTTAAATTCTAAGGGAATCAAATAATTAAGAAAACAGCTTCAATCTATTTCTCCTGGAAAACTAAGATTAAAAGTTTTTATCTTCCAAACACTATGTGGGGACAACTTCCACAGACACTTTTTGGATCAAAAAATCTTCTACGAAACTCTCTATACTTTTCTCCATTCCAAATCTCAGAGAATGGAGTTTCAAACACGTTTCCAAAGTTAAAGACCTTCGGTTTTCCATGTGACAACATGGGGTCACATAACTATCCCAAGTAATATAGGGGTATCCCCAAATAAAATTGCAATTAAAAGCATTTTCTTTTTTAGATTCTGCAAACTCCAACCGTATACCATATTCCGTAGATTTCCTTATAGCTATCTTTTTTATATCATCGATTTCCTTCTTGTGTAAACCCTTGGTTTTCTCTCTAACAAAAGCCCTTTGCTCTTTAGAAGAAAATTTCATAAGAGCCCATGTCGCAATTACCCTATCTGTATCTCATTCATGAGTGAATCCTATCATTGATGGTAACTCTTCTATAGTCTCATCTGTCACAACCATTTGAATCGTAGTATACACATTCTTCTTGTAGAGAGGATCACCATTACGCTCTTCAAGGAAAGATTCTATATTCCCCTTAACTTTTCTAAAAAGATTAACACCTCTTATTGACCTATATTTTTCTGCATCCAATGTATCGAGAGAAAATCCAATATCATCTACTTTTAACTCTAACAGTTTCCTTATTACACTCTTAGATAATAAAGAGGCATTTGTAGCAAACATAACCTTTACTCCTCCTCTCCCCTTGAGATATTTTTATCATATCAAAAATTTCAGGGTTTAAGAGAACCTCCCCTCATCCTTGAAGTTTAACATGGGAGACAAAAGGAAAGTGTTGCATTATTTTTAGGAAATCCTCATAACATAAATTTCCTTTCTCTTTATCTTTAAGATAGGGGTTTATACACAATTCTGCACTGCATATTACAAAACTTAGTAAGCTCGATTTGCACCCCCAGTAAGTATGGATACGAATAACCTCTAGGCAATTTACGGAATAAATTATACAGAAACACACATTTAAGAAAAATGCAGAACCGTATACTATCCCTCTCTTCCCAACCACCCTCTCTAGGTTTTTTCTCAGTAGAGATAAATCAATCATTTACCTCCCAGATTATCAGAATATCATAAATTTTGATTTTTTCAACTTTAAACGTAATTTACCAATATAGCTAATAGAGGAAAGCTAATCATCGAAACTCAAAGAGATTAAGAGCTAATTTAGAATAGAATCAGGGGATGGAATATACAATTTTTATCTTCTATTGGAAAACACATCTGTTAACAAATGATCTATTAATTCAATAACCCTCTTGGAGGAATTTCCATCCACGTCTCCATGGATAATACTGAGGAGCTCTTCTTGTTTCTCCCTAAATCTATTCCCCTTTGTTAACACTAATTCCAAGGTTTTAAAGAAACTATTTTCATCTCGAACTATCTCCCCCGCTCGATACTCTATTGGAACCTCTGGTTTCCCTCTCTCCCTTGTAAAATACTCTAGGTTAACTTCTAGATAAATGATTGGTCGCCTCGTTAGAAAATAATCCGTGTATATCGAAGACCAATCAGTGATTAGTATATCTGCAATTGCAAGTAGTTTCATGGTATCTGGCTCCACCGACATATCAAGCCAGTACACGCTCTCCTTATACTTATTGATAATCTTTTTTAACCTCCTCCTGTTGATCCTTGTAAAAGGATGTAATCTCAAAATCAGTATCACTTTTTTCTCTCTGCAGAATCTACATAATTCTTCGAACCCACTATATGGGTCACCCCATGGCCATAAACCTATGTCAAAGGTTGGTGCAAACAAGATTATCCTCCCATCTCCTTTTACACCGATTTCCATTAACAACTTCTCCCTAGGGGTACTAAGGTATCTTAAAAGATAATCCATCCTAGGGAAACCTGTAACATATAGTTTCTCTGCAGGGGCACCCCAGAGTTCAATATGTCGTTTCTTAATAAAATCTGATGGAACACACCATGCATCATGCATATCAAAATCTTTTCTAGATGGCATCGAACCCTTTGGACCCACACCATGCTTTAGATGAATAACCTTATAGTTTCTATGGGGTAAAAAGGAGAAGACACCTATACCCGTTTGCACCCTCACCCATACATCTGTTTTAAGGTACCAAATTACTCCTAAGGGACTATATGCTAAAAACACTCTCTCTCCTTGGTTCCTCAGGTCTCTAAAGGTTTTAATGTTACGAGCAATCCAATAGTACTCATACTCAGGGTGTAACTCCCTCATCGTCTCATAAACCGCCTTGGCATTACCTGTATAATAGTAGCTATCAAAGGAAACCACGGGTTTCTCTCTCCCTCTACGTTTTACAATTGGGTATAATAACCTAGAGAGTACATAGAGAAGGAGAATCTTGAATAACCAAGATATAGATGTAAGTGGGTGATGCATTCTACTGAAAAAGTATAGACCAACTCTTAGATTAGTGGGTAGATCCTCTAAACCTTGATCTTTGAAAAACTTCATGTAAGGTTGATTTAAAAATTTTTATAAAGCTTTTATGCCTCCCTTCCAGTAAAGGATTTGGAGGAAAAAATGCGAGCATTAATAATAGCTGCTGGAGCGGGAGAACGCTTTGGAGAATTAACAAAACATAAACCAAAACCCTTACTAGACGTCTCTGGGCAACCACTGATAACATGGATACTAAAAGGATTAAGACGAGCAGGGATAAAAGGAGCATTTATAACAGTTGGATACAAAGGAGAGCTTATAAAAAAAGAATTAGGATCGAAACATGGAGATCTTAAGATTGAGTATATAGATAACCCCTATTGGGAGAAAGGTAATCTTCAATCCTTGCTAGTAGCAGAACCTTATCTTAAAGAGAGTTTCATTCTATGTATGTCTGACCACCTATTCGAGCCACGTATAGTTGAAGAATTAATCGAGTACAAGACAGATAAAACGGTTCTACTCGGAGTCGACAAGAAATTCCAGCAAACAGCGGATGATACAAAAGCACTGGTAGATGAAAACAAGAATATAAAAAGGATAGGGAAGAAGATACTGGGAAACTATGTAGACACAGGTTTCTTCAAGTGTACACCGAAGGTTTTCAAGTATGCAAGGAAAGCTGCTACTGAAGGAAAATTCGAGTTAGGAGAGTGCATGAATCTAGCTGCGGAAGCAGGAGATGCAGAGGCATATGATATAAACCATAAATTCTGGATAGATGTGGATACAGAAGAAGAATTAGATACATATTATGTTAGGAACTACGGACTATGTTTTAGTAGAAACCAGTGGTAACCAATAAGGGCTTTTACTCAAATAAATCCTCATAATACTCAACACCCAGATGTGTTATCAACTCCTCACCCGCTAAGTATCTTAGAGTATTCTTCAGTTTAGCATGCTGAATGAAGAGATCATGCTCTGGGTATAAACCAGGAGCTACAATGGGGCTTTTGAAGTAGAAGGAAAGCCATTCCTGTATACCCTTCATACCTGCTCTTTGAGCGAGATCCATGAAGAGAGCTAGATCTAGAACCACGGGAGCAGCAAGGATACTATCTCTACATAGGAAATCGATCTTAAGCTGCATAGGGTAACCAAGCCATCCAAAGATATCAATATTATCCCAACCCTCCTTGTTATCTCCTCTAGGTGGGTAAAAATTTATTCTAACCTTGTGATATATATTACTGTATAGATCGGGATACATATCAGGTTGAAGGATGTACTCTAAAACAGATAACTTACTCTTTTCTTTAGTTTTAAAGGACTCAGGGTCATCCAAGACCTCTCCATCTCTATTCCCCAAGATATTGGTGGAGAACCAACCTCTGACACCTATCATCCTAGCTTTGAGACCAGGTGCAATAATGGTTTTAAGTAGAGTCTGCCCAGTTTTGTAGTCTTTACCAGCTATTGGAACCTTATACTTAATAGCCATCTCCTGTAAAGCGGGGAGGTCAACAGAGGTATTAGGAGCACCCATAGCAAAAGGTATACCTGATTTTATAGAAGCATAAGCATAAATCATACTAGGTGATATAGCTGGGTGATTAACCTCCATTGCTCTCTCAAAATCCTCTAAACTCTTATGTACTTCTTCCTCCTCGATGTAAACCTCTGTACTGGCACACCACATCATCACACAGCGATCTAAGTTATACTCTTTTTTAAACTCCTTTATATCCTCCATTAGAGCCTCAGCCAGTTCCATCTTGTTTTCTCCTTCCTTGACATTCGAGCCAGATAGTTTCCTCACATATTCTTGACTAAAAACAGCTTTCATGGGAGTAATATCCTCTAAGGGTTTCCTAACCTGATCCAGAAGGGTTTTCTCTAAAACACCCGCCTTAAGAGCAGCTTGATAGGTATCCTCCTCGAAGATATCCCATCCACCAAAAACGAGATCCTCTAACTCAGCTAATGGTAATAACTCTTTTATTAGAGGAGAACGCCTCTCTGTTCTCTTACCTAATCGTATAGTTTGCATTTGAGTTAGAGAACCTATGGGTTTAGCTATACCCTTCTTTATAGCCTCAACTCCCGCTATAAATGTTGTACTAACAGCACCATCTAAACCAGGTAATAGGATACCAAGTTTACCCTTAGGTTCCTTGATGGTTACTCTCTGCATTTTTCAGTCCCTCCCGAGTGGTATATGATCCGATGTTAAATATTTACCGATAACAAAAAACCGTTTCTCTCTCAAATATAATGAGTGTTAAATCTACAATAAGTTTAAATTAGAATGTAGAATAACCTAACCTTTGAATCCTAGATGAAAATCAAGGAGAAACTTAAATCAGTATATACCGATGAATCCGGGAGGAGAATAACTAAGGAGACTGATAACTGGAGTGGAATACTATTTGGATGGCCAATTAGTATACCCGTAGCGAAACTACTCTCAAGATTCCCTAGGATTCAACCTAATCACGTTACACTTGCTTGTATACCCGCTGGTGTATTATCTGGATACATGTTCTTCCTAGGAGAGTTAAAACTAGGAGCTTTATTCTACTGGGTGTTCTTTGTATTAGATGGCGTAGATGGAAACCTCGCTAGACTCACAAATAGGACATCAGAGTTTGGTAAAAAACTCGATTTCTATACCCATATCATTAACAGCACCGCTATGTTCCTAGGTTTATGGTGGAGTCAATACTATTTAGCGGGAGAAGGATTCATTGGAGCAATAATTATACTCTCCCATTACATAGTCATGGGTTTTGGATACCTATTTGTTAAAAAATGGACTTATAAAACCATTATTCCAAGAGTACACTCCTATTACTCTTCACTGGAAGAAGCATTCGGAACATTCTTCATAGCACCAATGTTAAACATGGTTAGGATACTATTACCTATGCTAATAATTATAGAATTCATATCATTCCTAATACTCTTCCTTAGGCAGGATAAGAAACCAACTTTTGAAGAAATGAAGGATAGGATAAGAAAAAAATTTGGGATGTAGAAATACTATAGCATACTCTCATAAATCTTCTTTGTCTCCCTAGCTATAATACTCCAATCATACCTTTCAATCATCCTCTTCCTACCAGCCTCACCAAGTTTCCTTCTAAGAGTTTCATCTACAATTAATAAACCCAGGGAATCAGCTAAAGCTTTTGGATTCCTCGGTTCAACTAGTAAACCTGTTTCTCCATCAACTACTGTCTCAGGTACACCACCTACATTAGTAGCTACACATGGTAAACCAGATGACATTGCTTCTAATAAAACTATACCTTGAGCCTCGTAATAAGATGGTAGAACAAAGATGTCGCAACTAGCATACATCCTCACTAAATCTTTAAAGGGAAGATTTGCATGGATAAACACATTTCTCATATCTACATCTAGTTTCCCTCGACCTACGAGGTGTAGCTCTAAACCCTTATACCTACTATTAAGTATCTTAAAAGCCTCTAGAAGGTCATAGACCCCTTTCCTCCCTGCGAATCTACCAACATATAGAATCCTAACACTACTTGTCTCCCCTACTTTATTCTGGGGGGTAAAGAGGGAGGTATCAACTCCATTGGGAATTATATGGAAATCATCTATGGAGAATTCTCTACTATATGATACAAGTTCACTAGCAGAGAAACGAGACACTGTTATTCTAACATCAGAGTTTCTCATACCAATTAACTCATATTTTTGAAAGAAACGAGAGAGATACTTCACTGCTAAATCATTTATGTTCAACTCTTCAATAGAGGCATATCTAAGGGCTTCTCCTTCACCCTTCCAGGATCCATGGAAGGTGGATACAACTGGTTCCTCTACTAGTTTAAAAAACCTCCCTGGGATAGATATCATCTGATATTGGAGGTGAAGGATATCAACATCTAATTCCTCTAAAAAGTATCGTAGGGCATTCTCTCCAATGCTTTTGGTGAATAAAACAGGTAGAGGGAGATACCGAAGAGAATGGAGATGAATATTACTATTCAACGGTGGAACAACACCCTTTATTCTCCTAGTTATAACATGTATCTCGCAGCCTAATTCAGATAGTTTATTCACTAGGTTGTAACAGTGACTACCTATTCCACCCCACTTAGGGGGGAACTCCCCTGTTACCAAAGCAATCCTCATTTTATCAAACCTTTCAAGTAGCCGATACCCCAGGCTATATGGGCGATAGGTATGAGAGCTAAAGCTAGAGACACAGTTTTAAGATTCCTATACCTAGAATATGAGGAAATGGAACCATATAAAACCAGTAGAAGATAAGATATAATAGCGATTATCCACATGTAGAATAGTGGTTTGAATCCAACTATGAGGAGTAGAATAGCAATGATGGTGAAGATTGGGAAGAAAAACAAGGCTATTGATGGTAATATATGGAATAAACTGAATAAGCTTGGGTAACGCTTATTTGCTAAGGCTCTACCCAAGCCATATCTATAGATTTGCCTCCAAAAACCTTTTAGATTAGACCTCCTATGATGCCAAACAACGGCTTTCGGGTTGAAATGTAGAATACCACCTGATTTAGTTATCTTATAATCAACAGCTACATCCTCAGCGGTTGGGAGATCATCATCAAACCCTACCTTCCTTAGAACCCCTGTCCTATAAGCAGCATTACAACCAGGGTTATGATTTATAACCCTAGGTTCATTGAACATCTTACCATACCTAGCGGTTCCAGTAACTACTCTGGAGGAGTAAACCACGTCAACAGCTTTAGCGAAAACACTGTCACTG
>CAZCPZ010000074.1:0-7288 GCA_964499875.1 uncultured Thermoplasmatales archaeon
ACATGGAGTTCCTAGAGGAACTTAAAGATATAATAGTTTTATCTAGGAGAGTAAATGGAGATGATAAAAATAAGATTATCTCTATGATGAGATCACATGTAGATGAGGTACAGGAGTTATATGGGAGAGATGATCCCCATTGGGTTATGGAAACTGCTGACCTAGTGGTTTTAGCTTTAGAGTTACTACTATATGATGGTAACGTAGATATCAACGAGGTTTTCTATAAATGTTTCATACGTTTCAAAAGGAAACTAGGTAGATTAGCCACTAGTGGTTTAGAGGAGTAAAACAGCTACAACTCCAGTTAGAAAGATTCCATCAAAAGTCCCTGCTCCACCTATACTAACCACTGGTGCATCTAGTTTCTCTACAACATGTAGATTCATTATATCTGCTCCAACTAGGGTCCCCATTGTACCTGATACATACGCTACTGGTGCTGCATAAGATGGAGATAACATTATACCAATGATAGCTGAAACTACTGGTGGTATTAAAGCAGGCATTGCTATTCCTACTCCAGTAACTGGTTTAGCTATACAATGGCAGAGTAATGAAACGATCATCACACCTATCAACATCTCTACTAGAAGCGAAGGTGACCTTAGGAGTAGAATAGCTCTAATTATCTGATATATCGATACAAGTATAGGTATAATAGCTCCACCAAGGTTTATAGCTAAAACAGTTTTCTCAAAACTCTCATAGGGGATAAAATATCTTATACCCCAGAATGAAACCATGTTTACATCAAGGAATCTAGGTTGTCTTCTAATTTCTTTAATAGGTATGTTTATCATGCTACCGATGAGCGCGAGTAGGAATAGAAGTAACGCTATAGATGGAGGTATACCAAGTTTAGTGAATGCTAGAGGTATACCAAATAGAAATAGGAATAGAAATAGAGGGAAAACTAGTAAGAATAATATTAGAAGGAAAGGTTGGAGAGGTGGGAATATATAACGTCTCATTTAGGGTGGGCTAAAAGTTGTCCCACTTTAAGTATTTTTTAGATTTATAAAAAGAGAAGGGGGTTAAAGGAATGTTAACCCATTTTGGTTTATTTACGGTTTTTAATCAACTCTTCTACTATTGATGGATCTGCTAGTGTACTAGTATCCCCTAGGTCATCGATTTTTCCTTCCGCTATCTTCCTAAGTATTCTCCTCATAATCTTACCAGATCTAGTCTTCGGTAACCCCTCTGTGAACTGTATCTTATCTGGTGTAGCTATTGGTCCAATCTCTGTTCTAACTAGTTGCACTAATTCTCTCTCAAGGTTTTCATCGGCGGTTTCACCGGATTTAAGTGTAACATAGGCATAGATTCCTTGTCCCTTAATCTCATGTGGGAATCCAACTACTGCTGCTTCTGCAACCTTTGGATGCTTACCGAGTACTCCCTCTACTTCTGCTGTACCTATACGGTGACCTGATACGTTGATTACATCATCGACTCTACCAGTTATCCAATGGTATCCATCCTCATCTCTATAGCATCCATCACCAGTGAAATAGTAACCAGGGTATCTTGTAAAGTAAGTTTCCCTAAATCTCTCATGGTTTCCATATACTGTTCGCATCATCCCTGGCCAAGCTGATTTTATCACTAGATTACCAGATACATCATTTCCTTCTAACTCGTTTCCTTCATCATCCATTATAGCTGGTTCTACTCCAAAGAATGGGAATGTAGCGGATCCTGGTTTGAGTGGTGTTGCACCTGGTAGTGGTGTTATCAGTATACCACCGGTTTCTGTCTGCCACCAAGTATCTACGATGGGGCATCTACCTCCACCGACTAGTTTATAATACCAGTTCCACTCTCTAGTTTTAATAGGTTCACCTACGCTTCCAAGGATTCTAAGGCTACTTAGATCATGAGATGTAACCCATTCATCTCCCTCTCTCATGAGTGCCCTCAGAGCTGTTGGAGCAGTATAGAATATGTTAACCTTGTGTCTTTCACATATATCCCAGAATCGACCCCAGTTTGGATAGTTTGGTACACCCTCGTACATCAAAGTTATCGCCTTATTAGTTAAAGGTCCATATACGATGTAGGTATGACCAGTGATCCATCCTATATCAGCTGTACACCAGTATACATCTCCCTCATGGTAATCAAAAACATATTTATGAGTCACAGCAGCATATACTAGGTATCCACCGGTGGTGTGTAGTACTCCCTTTGGTTTACCAGTTGATCCAGATGTGTATAGTATGAATAATGGATCCTCTGCATCCATCTCCTCTGGTGGGCACTCTGCATCTACTTTCTCCATTTCTTCATGCCACCAAGAATCTTTTCCTCCCATGGGTACATCTTCATTCATCCTGTTTACAACAATAACATGTTCTATAGAAGGTGCCCCTTTAACGGCTTCATCAGCTGTTGTCTTCATTGGTATCCTCTTTGATCCTCTCGCTCCAGCATCTTGAGTTATTAGTAGTTTACACTGTGAATCATTTATCCTCTCTCTGAGTGACTCAGCTGAGAATCCACCGAAAACTACTGAGTGTATAGCTCCAATTCTAGCGCATGCTAGCATAGCTATTGGTAACTCTGGTATCATCTGTAGATATATAGCTACTCTATCACCCTTCTTCACTCCCTTAGATTTCAATACATTGGCAAACTTCTTAACTTCATCTAGGAGTTGTTTATATGTGAATTTCCTAATCTCATGTGGTTCATTTCCTTCCCAGATTAAGGCTATATCATTTCCATGTCCACTTTCAACGTGTCTATCTAAGCAGTTATAGCAAGCGTTGAGTTTACCTCCTTCAAACCATTTGATTCTTGCTTCATAGAAGTCATATTCTCTAACCTTCTCCCATTTCTTGAACCATGTTACATGTTCCTCCGCCATCTTAGACCAGAATTCCTCTGGATTCTCAATGGATTCCTTGTACATCTTCCTATACTCATCCATGCTTTTAATGTATGCCCTAGAACTGACTTCAGGGTTTGGTTTAAAGACTTGGATTGTTTCTTCTTCAGTCATTTTTCTTTACCTCCTAACACTCTTTTTAGACAAACTATTTTCTTCGTGTCTTATTCCTCGATCCCCCATAAACTTGGAACCCATTAATTTGGTTCCAAACCTCTCCTATGAGTCTGGTTGGAGGTGGAGGTGAGGGGCAAAACATCATCTGAATATAAGTATTTTTCCTTAAATACTGCTTCCTCCACCGAAACACTATAAAACCATAACTTACAATAGAATTTTACTAATGGAAGAATTTATAGGAGCAGTTAAACCTCATAAGAGTGGTGTAATGCTATCCTTAGTTGTTACTCCTAATAGTTCTAAACCTGTTTTCCCAGCTGGATATGATAAGTGGCGTCAACGTTTAGAGGTAAAAGTGCAGTCTCCCCCCTCTAAAAACAAAGCCAATATAGAGGTGATAGATGTTTTATCTAAGTTCTTCAACATCCGTAGAGGGGACATAGATATAGTAGCGGGTGAGCATAGTAGGATGAAACAAGTGTTAATTAAATCTGTAAACTATGAAACTGTTTTAAATAAGCTTAAAGGGGAATTATAGAAAATGGATTTCAAGAAAGCTTTAGAGGAGGTTGAGAAAACCTTATATGATCTACAAGAGGAAAATAAAACTATACCAATCGTTGTAGAGGGGGAAAAAGATGTAGAAGCTCTTCAACTATTAGGTGTTAGAGGGGTGATCTTACCGATCAACCAAGGTAGATCTCTAACGGATTTCTGTGACTGGTTAGCGGAACGTTTTGAGAAAATCATTATATTAACTGACTGGGATAGACATGGTGGTATCCTTTGTAGAATGATGATTAAGCAATTGAGAGGTAGAATAGAGTATAATACTTCTTTTAGGAAGATTTTTGCTAAGTACACTATGATTAGAACAGTTGAAGGACTCCCCGGTTGGTTAAAAACTATGAGGAATAGAATCTAATCCTATGGTATGCTTTAATTGTTTCTATATTTTTTCGTAAACTAGAAATAAGTTTAAAAACAGTTTCATGAGATGAGAGGATGAAGAAAAAATGGTTATCCATAGTACTTGTTGTCTCACTTCTATTAGGTTTCACTATAGCTTTAATCTACTATGGAGATGCAGAGTCTCTCCACGAGATTAAGGTGTCGATACACTATTTTGAAGTGGAGGAAATCCATTTAACTAATTGTTCTATTTTAATAATCATCAATATAAGTAATCCTAGTGGTAGAGATATCTATGATCTCTCTTCTTCATTTGAAATCTTCATTGAAAACATCTCGATTGGAAAAGGGGGTTTCTCAGGGGTTAATATACCATCAAATGCTGTTACCCGGATAGAGGTGCCTATAAATATGATGTATAGTGGGTTAGCTGATGCAGCTGTAGAGGCGATTAAAAATATATGGAGAGGTGAGTCTAATGAAGTTAGTATTATAGGTGAGTTAAACTCTTCTACCCTATTTGGTTTAGCAAGAGTATCATACCATTTTAAAGTTACCAAGATAATTCAATAAAAATTTTTAAATTAATATCTTAATATTCAAATTGGAGTGAGTTTCTGTGGAGATCAGTAAGCATAGATTGCTTCTAATAATACTATTAACATGTAACATACTATCTATTTCTTTACTAATCTCAATTATCATTAACCTCGATAACATCAAGGTTCCTCAACTTGATGTGGATGTAGAGATTTTAGATGTCTCAACGTATAATCTAACAGTTAAAACTACTCTTAGGGTTGTTAACCCAAATACTATTGATCTAGTTATTAGAGACTTAAAGGTAACCTTCTATGATGTAGAGGGAAGTAGATTAGGTTCGCTTATCTTTCCATCAAAAACCATACATAGTATAAGTTCCTCTATGTTAGCAAGCATTGAATCCTTTTCACTGTATAATGGAAACCTTACACCTATCAGAGGTATAGTATCAGGCGATATTGTTTTTTCCATCTTCTTTTTAACGAAAACTTTACCCATTGTTTTCTCCATTAACCTTTCCATAGATAGATTATTATCTATAACCACCCCTAGTCTCTCAACGCAAGTTGAGGTTAAAAAAATCACGGATAAAGGTATTGAGTTCACGGGATTCATTGAAGTTGAGAATCCTAATAGCTTCCGGTTAAAGTTGAGTAACCTCTCCTTATTCATTAATAAAACATCTAGTGAACCCGTAGGGTGGTTCTCCATTGAAGATAAGATAATTCCATCTAATACTATAACAACGATACCTTTTCAAGGTATGATAGAATATGAAGCTATAGATGAAGGTGGATTAGAGTTTCTCATAAAAGGTTCATCGATTCTCCAAGTGGCTGGTGCAAGTCTCAATATGCCTGTATCCACTAAGATTCTTCTAAATGTTCCCTCTCTGGCTGATGCTCTCCTCCATAACTCATCTGGTGGATTCTCAATGGAGGGTTATCTTAAATTTACTCTAGGGGGGTTGAAAGTAACTGTTAAACTAGGTGTTACAAATCCAACTCCATTAACCTTTTCTCTAACCAACATCTCTTGGGAGATGTTGAGAGTAGATGGAGAGATGGTGAGGAAACTAGGTGAGGGTGTAATGGAAGATAATATTATCTCCCCAAGAGGAGAGACGTGGTTAACAATGGATATAATAATACCATATAGGGATTTACTACCTAGAGGTTCAGAGGAGCATTTATTATCATATATGCTAGAGGTGACATTCAAAGGTTTAATCTCCATTAAAGGCTCAACTCAGTATCTACCTGTTTTTATAACTGGAACGATTTAGGTGCTGATTTTAAACTGGGAAATGTTTTTCAACCTTGATGCATCTTTTCGTTAGAGAAAAATTTATTGAGATGCAGTATGAGAGGGATTGTTTATCATGAAATATTTAATAAATACGATTTAGGTGCTGATCACCCATTAATCGGGGAGAGACCGAGGTTAGCAATGGAACTATTTAAAGAGAGAGGTATACTAAGGGAATTCTCTGTTATGCCCCCTCTACCAGCGGAAGAAGAACATCTATTATTAGTTCATGGTAGAGAATACGTTGATAGGGTTAAAAAACTTAGTGTAACTGGCGGAATGCTAGCAATAGATACCCCTGCTCCACCTGGTATATATGATTATGCTAGATGGGCAGTTGGAGGAAGTATGTACGCTGGTAGAAAATTATTCGAGGGTTATGATTTAATGTTGAATCCACTCGGTGGTTTCCATCATGCCAGTAGAAACAGTTCATCTGGTTTCTGTTTCTTCAATGACATCGCTGTAACAATTGAATATCTTCGAAATCTATATGATTTAAATAGGATAGTGATAATAGATCTGGATGTTCATCATGCAAATGGAACAGAGGAGATATATTCTTCTGACCCAGGTGTTTTAAACCTCTCATTTCATCAAGATGGTAGAACCCTTTACCCTGGAACTGGTGACCTAGAATTTATTGGAGTAGGTGAAGGAATGGGTTATACTGTTAACCTTCCTTTACCACCAGGGACGGGAGGAGAAGCTTATCTATATGCTGTCAAGGAAATTATACCTCCACTTGTGAGAGAATTCAAACCACAGCTTATCATATATCAGGCCGGTGTAGACACTCATCATCTAGATCCACTAGCTGATCTAAAACTTAGTTATCAAACCTATTATTCACTTGGGAGAATAATTGGGGATGTATCTTCAACATGTAACAAGTTACTAGTTCTTTTTGGTGGGGGATACAATAGTACTGCCTCTGTTAAATCATCATATAATATTGTATGTGGTTTGATGGGGTACAATGATTATTTTACTGAAGAAGATAGATTCTCCATGGTTAATATAGATACCGTAAAAAGCTTGGTTAGTAGATTAAAGGAGATTCTCAGCAGTTACTGGACACTATAATAAATTTTATAGAAATATATAAATACTTTGAAAATAAACTATTGTTAGTGATTAACATGAGTGACTCTTCAGATCCATCTCTCCGAGAAGCTTTAGAAGATCTCTTAGAAACAAGGATATTTAAGAATGTAGCAAAGAGGAATGATCCAGAATTCGCTAGGAGATTAGCAATGTGGTTGATTCGGTACATACTCATCGTATCCTCTATGAGAGAATCCCTGAATATTAATCTGGAGGATATACTGTTCAATCTGCATGGTGATCGATTCAAAAAGATTATAGAGGTTACAGAGAGGACTTTTAACACTATAAGAGAGGAAGTAGATAGATACAAGAAGTACATTTGGTAAACACTTTACTTAGCTGTTTAGGGTAACCCAACGTACTCCAGAAAGGAGAGTTTTCATCCAAGGGTTTAAATTA
>CAZCPZ010000075.1:0-7212 GCA_964499875.1 uncultured Thermoplasmatales archaeon
ATAATATCCTTCTGCATCCCATCCACCAAAGAGATGAGATCCTCCATCCCTTTTTAAATCAACTCTCGGTTGATGGGGTGCCTAAGAGGAAAGAACTTTTAAATACGATGCCATTCATCATAATTTTCCACCTAAAAAATTTAGGTTAAAATTGGTGTTTGTGTGAAATAAGGATGCCAACAGAGAGAATAGAAGACTACTTAGAAGCAATTCAACTTATAACAACAAAGAAAGGGTATGCTAGAGGTAAAGATGTAGCTGAACTCCTTGGGATATCTCCATCTAGTGTAACAGAGATGTTTCAGAAACTAAGTAAGAAAGGCTACATAAACTATGAGAAATACAGTGGGGTAACACTAACAGATAAGGGAAGGAGAATAGCGATAAAAACACAACGTATCCATGATACGCTAGAGAGATTCCTATTGATACTAGGGTTAGATGAGAATATAGCTAAAGAAGATGCTTGCCGTATTGAACATGTTTTAAACCCAGAAACCATTGATAGACTAACTAAATTCGTTGAATTCGTACAACAACTAGAAGGTTCACCATTATGGCTTCATAGATTCAAACACCACTATGAGACAGGAGAATATATACACTGTGATAGAAGAAAAGAGAGGAGAAACCTAAAATAGAAGAAATCTCTTGGTTCACCCAACTATTTATTGTGATCAACCGCTGGTTTTATGTATGATGAATTGATGTAAGCAAATCAATGCAACAAGAAACCGAGTTAAAAAACACTAAGATACTAGAGGAAACATACTCGGTTTGCCCAGCCTGCTACCTAGAAGGTAAGATTAAGAAGATACCGGCTCAGATAGTAGAAGAAGACGGTAAAGTATGGATTACTAAAACCTGTGAGGAACACGGTTTCTTCAAAGAAATCTACTTTGGAGATGTTAAACTATACAAGAGATGGATGAAATACAAGGTCACTGGTTCAGATGTACCAGATGTTAAAACACAAGTTTTAGACTATCCTGCATTATATGATGTACATAAATCTCAAACAGTTCTAACAAACCTACTAGTAACCAATAGATGTGATCTTAGATGCAACTATTGCTTCATGAATGCTGGTGCATCAGGTAGAGTATATGAACCCTCATTAGAGCAAATCAGAGAAATGATGCTACAAGCAAGAAATGAGAAACCAATGGGTTCCAAAGCAGTTCAAATAACTGGTGGAGAACCAACCATCAGAGAGGATCTCTTTGAGATAATAAGAATGGCAAAAGAAGTAGGTTTCTCACATGTACAAGTTAACACTAATGGTTTAAAACTAGCGGATAGTGTAGAGTACTGTAAACGACTAAAAGCAGAGAAAGTAAACACAATCTACATGAGTTTCGATGGAGTGACACCAGAAACGAATCCTTGGATTGAGAAACATAAACAAGCAATTGAGAATCTAAGGAAAGCAAACCTTAGACTAGTACTAGTACCAGTTTTAATAGGAGATAAAAACCTGCATGAAGCGGGTAAAATAGTTAAGTTTGCTTTGGATAACATGGATATTGTTAGAGGAGTAAACTTTCAACCAGTGTCATTCTGCGGTAGAATGGAGAAAATCAAAGATGAGAAGAGAGAAAGACAGAGAGTTGACTATGTTAAGATGATGGAGGTAATAGAAGAAGAATTCAATGGAGCGATATCTAGAGATGATTTTTATCCAGTACCATTCGTATTCCCTATATCTAGATTAATTGAGATGCTGAAAGGAGAAACACAAGTAGAATTCACAGCTCACCCAGGGTGCGGCGGAGCAACCTATATCTTCATGGATAATGGAAGGCCTATACCAGTAACAAGATTCATAGATGTAGAAGGCTTGTTAGAATTCATTGAGAAAGAAAGTGAGATAAAGGGACCATTTAAGAAACTAAGAGTAGCCTCTGCTTTCCTTAGACACATTGATAAATTCGTTGACTACAATAGGGCACCAAAAGGATTCAACTTAAAGAAACTATTGAAGGAAGCAGCAATCGGCGGAAGCTACGATTCCCTCAGAGGATTCCACTATAAGAGTTTATTCGTAGGAGCAATGTGGTTCCAAGATGCTTTTAATCTAAACATCGATAGACTCCAGAGATGCGTTATACACTATGCTACACCAGAAGGTATAGTACCCTTCTGTGCATACAATGGCTTGGGAATGGGAGAGAAGATTAGAGAGAAACACTCTATACCAATAAGTGAGTGGGAGAAACTAACAGGTAGAAGTATAAAAGATGATCTCCGTAAAGACGTACCACTAACATAGAAATTCTCTAGGGGATCACCAATGAAATCGGTTAACCAAAAACATTTAATATAATCTATGTTAAATTATATTCTAGCATGCTACAAACCCTTACTAGATACCTGATACCAATACTAATAGTATCTCTACTTTTACCTAGTAGTTTACCTACAACTAGTTTAGATAACCAAAAAGATTTATATCTACTAAGAGTAGAACACTACCTGGAACTAGCTGCCAATGAGGATACAAGTGTTTTCCATGTCAAATATGTTTTTCCACCAGACTATGGGTACCAGACACCAATAATACTAGAGGTGTTCAATGATACAAACATAGAGATACTAAACTATAGAATCGATGAAGATAAATGCATACCTAATAGGGTAGTAAACTTCACATTACCAGGGATGCATAAGGGGGAACATAAACTACTACATTTCACCATATGGACCCTAGTAGAAAACTTTGAATTCCAAGATATACCAAGTAATATCTCCTTCCCAAGTAGAAAGGAATTACCAGAGGAGACACTGGTTTGGCTTCAACCAACAAAGGTTGTACAAGTATATAACCCCCTTATAATACTAAAAGCGAAACAGCTTAGAAGAAACAGTGGAGATGTATTTGATTATGCTAAAAAAGTTGCTCGCTTCATAAAATATCATAGATTCCTATTATTCCTACTAGAACTCAGAACAGGAGTCTTCCTAAGTCAAGATGCTGTTACAACCTTGCTTATAAACGGGGAAAACGTTGGTCGTTCTCATCTAGCATGCGCCTTGTTTAGATCACAGAATATACCAGCGAGAGTACTATTAGCAAATAATGACCAGGGATTCTGGACTCAGATGCATTATATGGTGGAATACTATCTACCAAACTATGGTTGGGTTTTACTGGATTCAACAAAAGGAGAAACACCATATGCTACTAAGAGACAAATCATAAACCGTATATGCTGTATTGAGGATGAGATGAACACAAAGAGAGACTACATCTTCCCACTCATGACAGGTGAGGAGAGATGGATATGGTTGGATACAGATAAAATCCAGCCGTACTACGTTGACTGCCGTGAAGGTAGTAAATCACAGATGTTCCAAGAAGCAGAGATAACAGTAGATGAATTCACCTCCAGATATGCTTTCCTTAAAACCAAACTAGTTTTCCACTCATATGAACACTTCCAAGGATCAACCCTAGATGATGAAGATACTCTCCACTTCAATAAAGCAGTGAGTTACCAGAGAAAAGCCGTGCATATACTAGCTGAAGATGAAGACATCTACCAATACATGTACTACATGGATAAAGCATACAATGAATACCTGGAGATAGAAGGTTAAAATCTTTTAATCTCATAGGAGTAACTCATAGAAACAGTTTTTCTAAGCATAGCTACAATTGGACAATACTTCTCCCAAGAGAGTTCAATAGCTCTCCTTATCGCTGATTCATCTAAATCTCTACCCTCAAACACATATTTAACATGAATCCTAGTATAGATCCTTGGATGCTCCTCTGCTCTATCACCCTCAACCTCTACCTGGAAACTATTTAACTCCACTCGTTTCTTCTTAAGAATCGCTGCGACATCACTACCAGTACAGCTACCGAGAGCAATCAATAGTAACTCCATAGGTCTACTACCTGCTTCGAAACCAAAAAACTCTTTTGGCCCATCAATAGCAACCCAGTGGTTACTCTCACCTTTACCAATAAAAGCTAGGCCTTCAACTTGTTTAACAATAACCTTCATACCTTCTCACACCTTCTTCATATATAGATGCTGTTATTTGACCTCAAGGATCCATCCATATCCACACCAGGTATAGAGTTTCCACAAGATGGGCATCTACCATTCTCAATGATATTCCTTCTAACACGGAAACCATCTCTAACAACAAGTTTCTCACCGCAACTCGGGCAAATAGTATCCTCTCCCTCACCAACATTCCCCTGGTAAACATATGATAAACCAACTTTTTTACCAATAGAAACAGCTTCCCTTAGAGTAGAAACCGGTGTAGGTGGAGCATCCATCAACTTATAAGATGGATAGAACGCTGTGACATGCCACGGCATCTCTGGATCTATACTCTTTATGAACTCAGCTATCTCCCTAAGCTCCTCTGGTTTATCATTATAACCGGGTATTATTAGAGTGGTAACCTCTACCCATACACCTAGCTCATGGTATCTTTTTATAGAGTCAAGAACTGGTTGAAGCCTAGCACCACATATCTTCCTATAGAATTCATCACTCATAGCTTTAAGATCAACATTAGCAGCATCTAGATAAGGTGCAATAGTCTCTAAAGCCTCTTTGGATATATAACCATTGGTTACAAAGACATTCCTCAACCCTTTTTTATGGGATAGTTTAGCGGTTTCATATGCATACTCAAAGAAGATTGTTGGTTCAGTATATGTATAGGATATAGATGAACAACCAGCTTGAGATGCCTTCTCAACAATCTCTTCTGGTGGAACATCTACTCTCATAACCTCTATATATTCTCTACCAGCCTGACTGATATCCCAGTTTTGACAGTGTTTACATCTAAGGTTACAACCAATAGTGGCTATAGAGTAAGATAGGGAACCCGGTTGGAAATGAAAAAGAGGCTTCTTCTCAATAGGATCAACATGTTGAGCAATAGGTTTACCATACACTAGGGTATAGAGTTTACCATCAATATTCTCTCTAACCCTACATATACCCACTTCTCCCTCAGAGATTAAACAGTTATGGGGGCATAGATGGCATCTAACTTTTCTCTCTCCCTCTAGCTTATAGAATAAAGCTTCTCTTCTCATGATACTTCCATCATTCTATCTAAGGCTTTTTTAGCCCTATTCCTTATCTTCTGAGGCAAGATAATCTCATACTTCATCTCCAATAACGCGTCTCGGAGTTTCTCCAGTGTAATCTGACGCATACCCTTACACTGTGTTCCAACTGGATAGAATATCTTATCAGGATTCCTCTTCTTAACATGATGTATAAAGTTATCCTCGGTACCAATGATAAACTCTTTAGCATTAGAATCATCTATATATCTAGCCATCTGAGATGTACTACCAATATATGTTGCAATGCGTCTAACTCCTCTGGTACACTCTGGATGTACAACTATCTCTGCATCTGGATGTTCCCTTTTAAGTTCCTGTATCCTCTCTAAAGTGATATTCTCATGAACTGGGCAGAATCCATTCCACGGGATAATCTTTTTACCAGTTTGCTCTGCTACATAATCAGCTAGGTTTCTATCAGGTAGAAATAATATCTCTTTACTTGGTAGAGACTCAACTACTCTAACTGCATTGGCAGAGGTGCAGCATATATCAGAAGATGCTTTGATCTGAGCGGAGCTATTAACATAGCTTACAACGGTTGCATTTGGATACTCTCTCCTCTTATTCTCTAATTCTAAGACAGTAGCCATATCCGCTAGTTCGCAACCTGATTCTGAGTCAGGTATCAATACTTTCTTATCGGGATTCAATATATGTGCGGTTTCAGCCATGAATAGTACTCCACAGAATACTATGACATCTGCCTCTGTCTCCATAGCTTGTCTACTTAACCCTAAGGAATCCCCTACAAAGTCTGCTACATCCTGTATATCCCCATGTTGATATACATGTGCTAGGATCACTGCATTCTGTTTTTCTTTGAGCCTCTTGATCTCCTCTATAAGTTTCTCTCTATCCTTCATATATTCATTCCTTTCTATCTCTGATCAGGTATCCATTTCTCTCATTTAAATTCTCGCTGACTTAAGTTTAATCAACCACAAATTATATGTAATTTACTTCTCATATATATGAAATTAGAAATACATATATATGAGTTTTACTAATATATAATATTGCATAGGAATGACGCTGCAATCAAAAATAATTCAGGCTATTGTTTCAACCTTCAAGCTAACAAAAACAGATGCAGAGATAATACAAACACTAACAGACAACAAAGAAGGACTACTGGTATCAGAGATAACAGAGAGAATACAGAGATCAGAGCGTAATGTTAGAGCAAGAGTGAAGATACTATTCGAAAAAGGAATACTCCATAGGAAAGTAGAAGTCTTGGGAAACAAGAGACTAGCATATAGATACTATCTTCAACCCTATGAGAAGATCATCGAAGCAATGAAGAATCACCTAACAGGGAAGATAAGGAAACTAAACCTCCTCCTAACCAGAGAAACAAACAAAACACTATAGGGGGTATTGTTATGGAATTAACTACAACACTAGAACTACTCAAAACAACCATAGGAAACCCAGCATCCAGGCTACTACTAAAGGGATTCTCAACATACTGTGAAAACTGTAAGAAAAACAGACTAGAAGTAGCCCTAGAACTATACCTAGGAATAAGAAAAGATGCTTGCTTCAAATGTAAACTAGCGGAGAAAGCAGTATCACGAGTAATAAAAACAGGAGTCAAAACCTTCGGTGTAACTCTAGAGGAGATAACTGAGAAATTCCAAGATGCATACTGGAGGAAAGGATTAGCAAACGTACTAAGTGGTATAGCACACTTCGGTATACAGAGACCCTTTGTACCAGGATCACCCTTCCTAGTAGTATGGGATATAACCTATGCATGCAACCTAAAATGTAAACACTGCTATGCAAACGCAGGTAAACCACTACAAGATGAACTCACAACAGAGGAAGCAAAAAAGGTTATAGATACCCTAGATAAAGCATCAGTACCAGTAATAGCATTCTCAGGAGGAGAACCACTAGTTAGAAAAGATGTACTAGAATTATCTAGATATGCTGCAGATAAAGGAATATATGTAGCAATAGCAACAAATGGAACACTAATAACACAAGAGAAAGCAAGAGAAATGAAAAACGCGGGTATACAGTTTATTCAAATAAGCCTAGATGGAGCTACTGCTAAAACCCATGATAACTTCAGAGGAATAAATGGAGTA
>CAZCPZ010000076.1:0-7159 GCA_964499875.1 uncultured Thermoplasmatales archaeon
TATTATAAGAGTATCATATGAGAGGGTATCTGTCTCACCTCTCCTACTAATAGTTACCTCTTTGGATAGAGTATCAATAGATTCAACGGTTGTCTGTAAACAGAGTTCTATTCTATTCTTTTGGAACCATTCCTCTGTAAACTCTATTACATCCTCTATTGATTGTAAATCACCTGATATAATATATGGTAATGCACACTTAGAGTATTGAGGATACTCCCCTTTCTCGACTAGTACTATAGATGCCCTACGATTTGTTTTCCTTGCGAATTGCGCTGCAGTTCCCCCAGCTGCTCCGCCACCGATAATGATGATTGTTTCTTTACTCACGAGAAACCCTCTAAGCTTTTCTATCAATCCTATTCTTTTAAATTTTTAGGGACACCCATCGCTGAAGTAAAAAGAGGTAGATGAGGGAACCCAGTAGCGAAATTATTCTCTATCTAGGTGCTAGTAGAAATTTAATCTAACTATCTAGGATTCATTCCTCCTTCCTGTCACTAGTTGCTTCCTCAGTTTCCCTACTAGTTGATTCCTCTTCAACTGCTGTATTAGATTCCTCTGTTTCTTCAACTATCTCTTCAGTTGATCCCTCTTTTTTCTCTGCTTCCTCAGGTTTCTCTTCCTCGGTGGGTTTCTCCTCCTTTGGCTGCTCCCTGGGTTCCTCTTCTTTTGTTGTTGGTAGTGACAAGACCTCTGTTTTATAGATCTCGATTCTCTTCAATGGATATAGATGTTTACATGCCTGATAGATATCCACTGTGATCCTACCGTCGAGGATATATTTAACGAAATCAGATAACGTTCTTTTACTTCCTTGTTCAATAATTGTTTTTCTCATCAATGCTCTAATCATTCTCCTCTGAGAGTTTTGTATTCGCTTCTCTGCTACAGCTATTGGTTTAACTCTTATAACTGCTCCATCTTTTGTTGTCACATCGAATACACCATCTATCTTTGAACGGCGTCTACGAATCATACGTCTTAGGTAATCAGATGTAAAGGCATGTCCAATATAGTGTGTATACGCATTTTTCTCTTCAACTCCATGTATCTGAAAATAGAGTTTAACGTGAGATTTCCTGAAGTCATTGGTTATATCTTGTAGAGTAACCTCTGTTACTCTATTTATAAGCTTATTTGGGTCATCTGCTAGTGTCTCCGCTATCATGGCATTATCAAACATCGGTGGAGCAAGTATACTATACCATTTCTTTGCTTTCCATTTATCTTTTATTTTCCTTGCAGCCGCTGCTCTTGCTCTTGCCTTTGCCATAATACCACTTGTAGAGGTTTTTGGTGGAATATGATTACTTATACTTAAAGTATCTGTTGGGAATAAATGATCGGTTTATAGGATTTTTGTTACCATCGTAGATTTTAAGTGTTTTAACATCTAGTCTCCTTAAGGTCTATCACTCTTATTATACCAGCAGCGTGAGGGTATTATCTAATCTTTCTAAGATGTACAACTTCGATTCTAATATTATTCCTAATCAAGTAATCTATTTTCTCCTTTAAGTTTCTGTATCTCAGTAATATTCTGTGTGGCTTCTAGACAACCTATATAATTACCATTTTTGTCACGTAGAGCATAGTATTCGATAAGTATCTTCTGTTTCTCCCCATTTATGGTTAGATCTATCCAGAAACGAGCTTTTTCTCTTACTCCAGCCTTCATCTCCTTCAAGATTTGATCTACTTTATCCAAACTCTTCTTAGGATGACAATTATGTACGTCTCTTCCTATAACAGATAATGGACGCCTAAAGATTCTTGTTTCATGTTTATTCCATGCAAGCACCTTATCCTCTGCATCGATAACTGAGAAGTCTATTGGTAGTGTTTCTAGAACAGCTTCTAATAATTCCCTTTTTAATTCACCTATCATTTTTCCACTCCATACTTAACTTGTGTTTTCTCAATCACCTTCTCAATAATGAAACCCATTAGGATTACAAATATAATTGTTAGTATTAAACGTAGAGTCATGAATTGTATACCTAGAAATTGAAGTTCTACTAATTCCTGTGGTATTTTTATACAAGCCCAAGAGGATAAGAAGATGATGATGTTTGAGATTCTAGCACCTTTATTGATTAAAGTAGCAGCCATTGGGAAAGCTATATAGAGAGGACCAGTAGGTAGAGCACCTAGGAAGATAGATAGGAGGATACCTTTAATACCAGAGGCTTTCCCTAGAAATTTTACAACTATATCACTTGGAATAAAAACAGCGAAGAGAGCCATGATGATCATAACAGCAGGTAGAACAGTAATCATCTCAAGGAAATATTCCTGAGATGCAGCGAGAACCAAGCTTCTCTTCTCTGGAAAAAGAAGTAGTAGAAACAATACAATGAATACTATTATTGTAAAAAATATTAGGTCTCGCAATAAACCTTTCCTCTGCTCACCTCTCGTTTCTCTCTTCATCGAACCAACCCTATGATGAAAGCGATGATAAGAGCAAGGAGGAAACTCAGTCCATTCCTAAGTAAGGCCATTTTTCTACCTAATTCCTTTATCTCTAATGGTAAGGTTATCATACCGATCATGGTTAGAGTGGTGATAAAAGCAGCAACAGCGGTTACAGAGGCACCGTTTTCGAGGAGAGAAGCAGCTAATGGGAAGGAGAGGAGAGAGGGAATATGCATGAATGCACCTACTACTCCAACAAGTATTACCCCACTGATACCGGATTGTTCTCCGATAAACCTAGATATTTCATCAGGTGGAATAAAACCTAATAGTAAACCTATTACCAGTATGATTACTAGAACCATTGGAAGCATTCTTATAAATGAACGGAAAGATATTCTAAGAGAAAATAATGCCTTCCTCTTATCCTTGAGTAAAGCTATAATGAAACCAATAATGGCAATACCATTGATGAGGATAATAGTTGAGTTCATCTACTTTAATCAACCCTCCTCGTCTCTTGTTTCAAGTAGATTGATTACTATCTGTTTTGTTTTAACTCTCCATATTTTCTCTGGTGCACCTCCTCCTCGTTCATGGTAACCTGATATCTCTATTATACCCGCGTTTTTAAGCTCCGATAGATGGTAGTAGAAACCAGATTTTGTTAGCTTCTCACCTTTTTGAAGAAGATAATTGTATATCTCCTCGCTGCTTTTCTCTCCATCTCCAATATATTGAATGATATCCCATCTCACTCTAAAACGGAGAGCTCTAGCTATTCTACGTATCTCTAACCATAATGGGTGAGCATCCTTTGGTGGTAAACAAGGTGAAACACACCTAATTATCAAAGTAACCACTAGTATATTACTGTAAAATACTGTAATATTATTGTCACATATAATATTTTTGTTTATTCCTAAATTTCCTAAATGAGGTAGGGAGGAATAATAAGAAAACAGTTTAATTTGAACCATCTCGTTTATTTTTCAAGGAAAATTTCTCTCACATCCTCGTTTAGAATCACTCTATTTGTTTTACCATACTTCTCCAAGGATATAATACCCCTCATTTGCATATCCCTGAGTACTCTATGGGCCTTTACTTTACCCATGCCCGGGATCCTACTTATCTCAGATTGAAGAACCGAACCATTATGCTCCAATAACTTCTTCAAAACCTTGTTCTCATTGTAACTCAAGAATTTTAAGACAACATTTCTGCAAGAACTTTTTAATTTCTCAATTTCCGATTGATCATCAAGTCTATTACCTGCATTTACGCCCAAAGATTTGAGATATCAACTTTTTATTTTCCTCAAGATGCTTCTCCATCTTACGCGACAGATAGTAATATGAAACCAAAACAATTAAGATAATTATAATCGCTGCAAGAGCAAATATCATGTAGTTATGAATCAATGGTTTACCCTGGATTTTTCCAAACATATTATGATTCTCAGAGAAATTTATACTAGAGAAACCAATGGTTATCATTAATAGATTAAAATTCTTCATATCACCTTTTGTGTAAGAGGAAATGAAATTAAACATTTTTGTAGAAAACCTTAGGTTTTCATTCTCTGAAACTCATTTCGTATCATAGGTTTCACAAAGTTTCACCAGCCTTTTAAATAAGGTTTCAAACAAAATAAAACCCATCAGAAACAAAAAATAGGTGATGAAACAAATGAGAAGAATTGTAGTAGCAGTTGCAGTAATCTCATTATTAGTTGCTGGAGGTTTTGCAACTGCATCTGGAGCAAATGGAAACATGTATAAACACAGTGGACGAGCAAATCCCATGGGTAAAGGAGAACACGGAATACTAGAGAGAATACGAAATCAGATATGCGATATGCTAGGTGGATGCGATGGAAACTGTACAGAGACGACAGAAATCACAGATGTACTAACATATAATGGAACATATTTCTACGTTGATAATGTAAAGGTACACTTCGGACCAACATGGTACATAACAATCACTAAGTCTGCGGTTGATTACGACAAAGATGGAACCAACGAACTCCTCATCGGAGAACTACATGGACTCGTTGGAACAACTGTCACACTAGAAGGTTTCATGCATTCCGAGAACCGGTTCAGTGTTTTCAAAATAAACGGTGAAGTATACAGGGAACCGGGGAAACCCATATGGGCTAATGGACACCATAATGGACATCACTAAAAGTAATCCTAGGATTCATTACTCCTCTTCCATCTTTTTCAATTTTCTTTTTATGGAAACAAAATCTTCATTCTTGATAGAACATCTAAGAAAACCCCTAACCTTGTAATCAATCCTGAGAAATGATTTATCCACCTTGTGATCCTACAGGAGAAATAGTCAAGATCTCCATGGGATACGCCTATAGTTGCTTTTTAAAAACTCTGTTTTTTACTAAATTATCTTCAGGTTGCATCCATATTCAACGGTTTTCAAGCTATCTGGAAGGGGGGATCTTTTAATCTTCTCTATCTGAAAACAATGATGAAATAAACCAAGTAAAGAGTATAAACTCATCTTCTTGATATTGAAACTGTAGAGCATTTTTGAATACAGTTTATGAGTAGAGAGAAGCAAGGTTTCACCTACCCCTTTTAAATAAGGTTTCAAACAAAACAACTTCTCGGATCCTTCACCTAGAGTAGAGGATCCGGTGAAACCAATGAAAAAATTGGAGCCAGAAAGAGAAACACTAGGAAGGATATGATATGAAAAAATAGTAGCGATAGGAATTCTAACAGTGATGATGACTGGAGCAATTGGAATAGTGAATACAAAATATGGAGTGAATGAACCTTGTGGGGATACAGTAAATCCCAAGTTTATAGATGAAGACGGAGATGGAATATGTGATAACTGCAATGGAAAGTCTTCTACGAGTGCAAACAAGATTCTGCAATGGAGTCTACGCTAATGCAGGTGATGAGAAGATATGAGGAGAATTAGAATCACTGGTGATGAATGCAGTAGTTGTAACCATATCCATGAACAGCTACACTACAACAATGGAAGATGTAAATCCTAAAAGGAGGGGCTTGGAGAAACTCTCCTCTCTCCATTTTTGTTTTAATCTTTCAAATCTTTCAAAAAAGTAAGTATGAATAGAGTATCTCCAAAAGAGAGAACCTCCATGAAGGAGATGATGACTTATGAAGATGAGTAATATTAAAAACGGGTATTATATTCACCTCCTTTCTTCTAACAATGGTTACTCCAAGTGTTCTAGCATGAAATGACTGCCTATTTGGAGAAAAAATGATATCTATCCTAGTGCTGGAGATACATAGATACTGATGGAGATGGAATATGTAATTACTCACAACCTCCACCAGAGGAGTGAGTAACTCAAAAAGGAATTGTAACCTACCAGGGTTTCAACGGTGGTGCTCATAGAAACATATACCCATAGTAGTTCTACTAACATATACATCATAAGCTACATTATTTTTAAGAAGAAACATAAACTGCCATTCCAACATAGGATATGGAATATCTTATTGTTAATCACCTTCCTCATCTCAGCAATCCTAGGGGTAATACTGATTATACGAGCAGGTATAGGTGTTGCTTTATTACCTGTATCAGTAGCAATATTCTGGCATGTTGAAACTGGTATAGCGATGATGCCTATCGCTATATATCATATTCCTCGGTTTCAGCACCATGGAAGTTTTTACCTCAGTGATACACTGGATGATGAATCACCTCCTTATTTTCAAGTAGAATTTATTTAATCCTGGTGTTCAAAGTTTTGATTATCCACTAGGATTAAAAGTAACTGGGGGTTAAAAATCAGAGGAAACACTGGGATATTATTAACTACAGAATATTTAAATAATCTTTTTTGTATTAAATTATCGGTTCTGATTCATTGAGCTAGGAAAAGGTGAAATAATATGGGGAAGATCAAAAGCATCTTTCTATTTTCCATGGTATTAATCCTATGTTTCAACTCTATGTGGATAAATCCTTCTTCATCCACTGATGGAGGAATCTCTAAAGTAGAGATCACTGTCTGTGAGTCTAATAACTTGATTAAACTATATGTTGATCTCCCTCAACCTATTTTTACTACCATTACAACAGATAAGGGTTTATTCACCAGAATCGAGTATCTAGGGGAAGGATTTTCAACAGAGATCGGTAATGCTATGTTACCTAAGATTTACCGTTTAATTAAACTACCTTTTTATGCAGATGCATCTTTAACTGTTTCTAATACACATTGGGAGGTGAAAGCACTTAAAGCAGAGGGATTACCCATCAGGGTTTACCCAGTTCAACCATCGAGAGCGAAATCCGAAGATACCTTACAGGAACTCATTATAAATCAATCCTATTACTCTAGAAAGTTTTTTAACCCAAATGAAACCGCTAGAATCCTAGAGACGGGTAGTTTCCGAGGATACCCCTGTATTCTAATAGAGGTGTCACCAATTAAGTATAACCCTGTTACAGGTGAGATAAGGTTACTTAGATCCTGTGAAATTAATATTCATCTAACAAAAATCAGAGAGAAAAATAGAAGATTTGAATCCCAAACATTTGATAGACTTCTATCGATTCTCTCTATCAACTATGACTATTCTAAGAGAAATTACCCTGAGAAATCCGAGGGATACCTTATTATCACTCCAGAGGAGTTCTACAAAGAGATTTCAATTCTTGCTCAATGGAAAGAAGAACAAGGTTACAGTGTAACGATAGTAGATCGGAAGAGCGTCGT
>CAZCPZ010000077.1:0-7125 GCA_964499875.1 uncultured Thermoplasmatales archaeon
TACATTTCCTCACTAATGGGTTTATCTTTAAACCCCAGTTTTTAAGATGATCGAGTCCATCCCACTGAGTATTGATTTCTGCACCCTCTATTGATAGTATCTCATAGAAGAATATATCAAGGGGTCTCTCCGCTGTTTCTCTTGGATCTAATCTACGTAGAGACCCAGCAGCTGCATTCCTAGGATTAGCTAGTGGTTCCTCTCCTCTCTCAATTAATTGTTTATTAAGCTCCTCAAAATCCTTTATATGCATTATTACTTCTCCTCTAACAGCTAACATACTAGGATGAGGCTCCCTTAACCTTAGTGGTACTGCTTTAATAGTTTTAAGATTCTCTGTTACATCCTCACCAGTGAATCCGTCTCCCCTAGTGGAACCCCTCGTGAATACTCCATTCTCATATACTAATTCAACGGATAATCCATCTAGTTTAGGCTCAGCTACATACTCTACAACCTCAACTCCTAGCTCCCTTTTTATTCTATCATCAAACCTCATTAAATCCTCTTTTTTAAAAGCACTATCTAAACTAAGCATAGGTTTAGTGTGTGTAACTGTTTTAAACTCCTCAGCTGGGAATCCACCTACTCTCTGAGTCGGTGAATCAGGTGTTATGAACTCTGGGTATGCCTCCTCTAACTTTTTGAGTTCCTCCATTAGCTTATCGTACTCTGCATCAGAAATCTCTGGTTTATTGAGGACGTAGTAGAGGTAGTCATGATGCCTGATCTCTCTACGTAGCTCCTCTATCCTCTTCTTTGCCTCCTCTCTACTAAGCATCTCATCACCCTCTCTAATTCTTTAAAAGATAATGTATTTAAAACATCTTTTTTCTCAAGCCATCCTCTACGAGCAGTAGCAACTCCATACTTCATATATGGGAGATGGTTTATTGAGTGTGCATCAGTGTTTATAACAAACTTTACCCCCATCTCCTTACCATGTTTACAGTGTATATCATTTAAATCTAATCTATCTGGGAAAGCATTAATCTCTAGATAGGTATTTGTTTCAACGGCTTTCTCAAAGACTCTATCTATATCAAGCTCAAATGGTTCTCTTCTACCTATGAGTCTACCAGTTGGGTGAGCAATTATATCAACATACTCATTCTCCATAGCTTTAACTAAACGATTAGTTGCCTCTTCCCTTGTCATCTTGAAACCCATGTGTATACCAGCTACTACGAAATCAAATTGTTTAAGTATACTATCAGGGTAATCTAGGGTTCCATCCTGTTTTATATCACACTCTGTTCCACAGAGTATATTTATCTCTTCTATCTCCTCATTTAACCTCTTAATCTCATTAATCTTACTTAGTATCTGCTCCTCTGATAACCCTCTTGCTATTCTCAGAGACCGAGAGTGATCCGCTATACCAATATACTCATAACCCAGTTGTATAGCTTTATTAGCTATCTCCTCAATAGTGTTTACACCATCACTCCACTGGGAATGTACATGTAAATCCCCCTTTATATCCTCATGGGTTATAAGATTAGGTAGATTATTGTTTAAACCAGCTTCTATCTCTCCTCTATTCTCTCTGAGCTCAGGGGGTATATAGGTTAACCCAAGTGTTTTATATACATCTTCTTCTGTTTCACCAGCTACATATCTATCTGTATCCTTCTCAAATAACCCGTATTCACTTAGTTTATAACCCCTCTTTATAGCTATTCCTCTTAAAACAATATTATGATTCTTTGAACCAGTGAAGTATTGAAGTGCTGCTCCAAAGCTTTTCTCCTCTACAACCCTTAAATCAACCTGTATTCCATCTTCTAGTATAACACTAGTTTTCGTTCTACCTTTAACTAATACCTGTTTAACCTCAGGGTATGCTACAAAGTGATTCATCACTTCATCAGGTTTATCAGAAGATACGAGTATATCTATATCTCCAATGGTTTCCTTCATCCTCCTAAGGCTACCAGCTATACTAATCTTATTGATATATGGTAGTTGTTTCATATATTCAACGTATCTACTCCCATTCTCATAGGCTAGGTTAAGTAGGAATCTACCTTGTGTTTTCTCCTTCAACTGTATTCCCCTAAGTATATTCCTCTCTGTTACCTCACCGAATCCATCTAGATCCCTTAGCTTCCCTTCTTCACAAGCCCTTTTTAACTCCTCAACTGTTTTGACACCAAGTTTATTATATAATGCCGCTACTTTTTTAGGTCCAAGACCTGGGATGTCTAGTAACTCTATAATCCCCTCTGGTATCTCTTGTTTAAGTTTCTCAAAGAAAGTTAGTTTCCCAGTTTCAACGTACTCAGTTATCTTCTTAGCAATAGCTTTCCCTATACCTGGTAGGGTTTCTAATCTCTTCTCTCTAACTAGGGTCTCTATATCCTCATCTAGATTCTCTATTGTCTGAGCAGCTACTCTGTACGCTCTTGTTTTAAAAGGAATCTCCCCTTTTATATCTAGGAGATCAGCTATGGTGTATAGCATCTCAGAGATCTCTCTATTCCTCATCTTCTCCTCCTCTCAGGTAGAGAAACTATTATCTCAACAAACTCATCGTCTTTTAAACCAAGTTCTTCTCTAAGAGAAACAGGAGCTATGAATTCTAGTACACTAGAATAGTGCCCCCTAGCTGGTAAAACAAGTATGCATTGATAACCGTTTATAGTTGCAGGGTAACATTTTACTCCACCAAAAGTTCTATCCTCTGCTTTAAAAGGTTGAATCTCTATGGATTCAGATTTCTTTAGTATACGAATCTTATTTTTATCAACTTGTTTAATCTCCACGTTCAAGGTACCAGGATATGGTTTGAAACCAAGTTTCTCCTTAAACTGCTTAATGTATCCTTCTTGCTCTGTATAGTATCTACCCTCTCCCATACCAGATACTATTCTACCATTGAAATATACCTTTTGAGGAAACTCAAATATCCTTTGATACTGTGCATACTCGTCTCTTAAAACCTCTGCGCCCTGCTCCGTTATCCTAATCATCTGTTTCTTAACACCTAACTCCCTAGTAATCATACCTAGTTTATCTAACTCTAGTAGATACCTAGAAGCGGTTTGTTGACTAGTTTCAAGTTGAGATGCTAACTCTTTGGATGACAACTCTACTCTATCATTTAATGCACCTAGTAGAGCTAACTCCTTCAGCATCTGTAGTAGATAGGGTTTCATACTTCAATCCTCGGTGTTAAAGGTTGAACCAACATCTTAATCTACCATCATCAGATAAATCTTTTTTTCATATGCGTATAGAAACCCCAGTTGTTTCTACTGCAGATGAACTCATAGATTATGCTTTCAAGAAATCTAAGAAGAAACAGGTCTCTGACCCTAACCCCTTTTATAGATTTAAGAAAACCATTATAGCTAGAGTAGAATCCTTCTCCTCAACTGTAATAAATGAGTTGGAATCCTATGTTAAAGGTTTCCCTGTTATAGAGAAACTACCTGCTTTCTACCAAGAATTGTTCCGTATAAATATTGATATCGACTCATATAAGAAATCCCTTGGAGCAGTTAACTGGGCGAGGAGAATCTGTGAAAAGATTTTTAAGACACAGATGAAGATTATAAGATACACCGATGATAGAGCTACTTTAATTAGGAAACAGAGGGAGGTATATGGACGTCTCTCCAGTGTCTTAAAACAAGTTAATGATGCCCTGTCTCTACTAGCAGAGATTCAACCCGTCATAAACTCTTTCCCAGATGTAGATGATCTACCAACAGTTGTCATAGCTGGTTACCCAAATGTGGGTAAATCATCTCTACTAAGGAAACTCTCTCATGCTAAACCAAGAGTTGCATCCTATCCATTTACCACTACCAAGTTATATCTTGGGCACATGGATATACAATTGGATAAATACTCTTCTCTCAGAGTTCAACTAATCGACACACCTGGTCTGTTAGATAGACCAATCTATAAGAGGAATAGGATTGAACAAGAAGCAATTGCTGCTCTAAGATATCTAGCTGATCTAATAGTCTTCCTACTCGACCCAACAGAGACTTGTGGCTACCCCTTTTCTTCTCAAGAAAAACTTTTATCCTCCATAAGAGACTTATTTAGGGATACACCTATAATAGTGGTTGAAACTAAGAGTGATGTAAAGAAAACAGATTCCAGTAACCATAAGATTTCTTGTGTAACTGGAGAAGGTTTAGAGGAGCTTAGAGAGATGATTTCTAAAAGAGTTATCTACTCAATCTCTTCCGAGTAGCTGCATATTTCCTGATAAGCTGTAGTGTTAGGGTAGATAAAACCACCACTAGTATTATCATCACCATAATCTCTACTAATGGGAAAACAGTTACTCTCACATATTTCTCCGAGGAATATAGATGCCCTCCAGATGCATCCCATACTTCTACTTTGAAGCAGTAATATCCACTACCTTCCTTCGGTTTAAACAACCAATAGAAACTCTTATTAGTTAAATTCTCTCCATATCTACTCCAGTTACTCCAGGTTTCATTATCCTTAGAATACCTATACCATAAACTAGCTTTTTTAATCTCTGTTTCATTTACGTGGAGAGTAATCATATATGTGTTATCCCAGTGGAATACATAGAAATCTGATACATCTGGATCATAAGGTGTTTCTCTACTTAAATCCTTGATAATACGCAGAGCATTATTCTTATTCTCTGTCTCATAGATGTTTCCAAGGATATCTGTTACTCTAAAGTAGATATAGTATACCTCATCCTCTATCATAGTATTCCATTCCTCTTCCGTTAGGTTCCAAGTAGGTGTTACAGTTTTACTATTTACCCCATCAGCAATAGTTTTCCACTCATGGAGTCCTTCAAAGTTTAATCTATACTCTATCCTATCTAGTTTATAGTCGTCCTCGAATCTAACATCACTGAAACTTGGAGTAGCTTCCTCAGTGAATCTATACTCTGTTTTAAACACTGGTTTATAGGGTGGGTTTGGATCAAAGGTAAAGGTTACATCACCCTCTACGGGGAAATCCTCTATGTTACCGGCTTTATCCACTGCAATAGTACACAACTCATAGACTCCCCCATCATCTCTACCAATTGTGAAACCCCATTCATATGGAGGAGTATAATCCTCTTGGTATTTACTCCAACTACTTGCACCGCTCTTCCTATAATATAGTTCAACTCTATCTATTCCACTTGCATCTTCTCCTTCATCAACTGCATAAGCAGTGATGTGAACAGGGCTTCTATTCGTCTCCACTGGTATTTCATCACTATTATTTATATGAGAAGTTGGTTTAGTTGCATCCATATATATATCAAACCACTCTGATGTATTACTATTCCCTGACATATCCTCTATATAGAATCTAATCCTGTTAATTGAGATTATAGTCTCGTTGAAGGGTAGCCTCGATGTATCAGCTGTAATTGTAACCCTAGAAGTTGTACCGTTTCCACCTGTACACTCCGCTGGATACCATGTAGATGTATGTACACCAGAGTCATCTTTATACTCCACTGTATACTTAGCTGAGTACACGTTTATACCAGATATATTACCATCTGATCCCTTATCCTGGGCTTCTATTCTACATATCGGAGTAGATACATTTGTGGATCTAGGGGAGAAGGTGTCAGGGTAGAATATTGGTTTAGCTTTATCCTCAATCCATGTGATATTATACCACTTAGAATAACTTTCATTCCCGGTTGTATCCTTTATACTGAACTGTATCTCCTTATACTCTGTTACGTTAGTTATATTTATCTTAGTTAAATCAGCTGTGATTGTCTCCCTATTCTTTGTACCATTATAACCTGTGCATTTCGCTTTCAACCAATTAGATGTGTATTCACCAGTGTTATTAGTATACTTGAATCGGTAACGAGCTGTTGAAGGTAGTAAACCTACTTTAACATTTTGAACATCTATCCTACAAATAGGTGGCTTACCCGTGAAACTAAAGCTTTCTTTGAAGAAACGAGTTTCATTTAAATCCTCCTCCCATCCATAAGTGACCTTCCATTCATCTAGAACAGCTGTACTAGTGGAGTTAACAGTGAACTCAGCTTTGAGTTTTATAATCTTGTTCTTCTCTATACTCTCTAATGAGGAACCATCCTTAACCCCTGTTAGGAGTGGTCTACCAAATTTATCTAGTATAGTAAATGTTATTCTTCCATTACCTGCTGTCTCCGCATAGAATTTCTTCCATATGCACCCCTCTGGTAGATATATAGGTTTAGAGATGATATAGCTACTAACTGTCTCAGCTGGTGTTTTAAGTTCACCTACACAGTATAACGCTCCTCCGCTATCACATAATATAACTAATCCATCTACTACGATGGGTGATGAGATAATAGGTGTCCCCTCAACTGTAACAGTTACATTCAAATCTATCCTCCCAGTATTAGCATCTACACCTATTAGCTTCCCATTAGGTGTTCCAACATATATTCTACCATCCGCATATGTAGGTGAGGTAGTGAATGGTTGAGAAAACAGTTTCTTCTCATACAACTTTTGATGCCAAACCTCCTCTCCATTATTAGCATTAATTGCATACAATACACCATCTGGGGAAACAATGTATAGTTTCCCATTATATGCAGCTGGACTCATGGAACCAGCCTTGTTATACTGAACCTTATCATATGGTGGAGAACCTAATGGGAAACTCCATAGAATTTTATCTTCCTCATCTAGTTTCAATGCCACTAGTTTAATAGAGGCCATATTAGGTGGAACAAAGGTTTTTGTTACAACAAAGATTTTCCCATCCATTATTACTGGCGCAGTATACCCAATTGGACCAATGTTTTTACTCCAAATCTCTTTTCCACTCTCTGCATCTAATACAAATATTGTATCCTTATTAGTGAAACCACTTTTCTCGCAGCATACAACAACTTTTCCCTCTGCGACTGCTGGTGTAGATACACTACCTGATGGAAGACTATACTCCCATAGGAGTTTACCAGTATCTACATCTATGCATAACAACTTGTTTCCTTCTCCACTAAAATCAAATGAACCCCATTTTGAAGAATCACCACTCCAAGAAGTAATATATAGTTTTCCATTTGATATAACAGGTGCACTTGAATAGCAGATACCTGAACCGTAATCAAACACCCATATCGGTCCTTTCCTAAGGGAGAATCTATCAAAA
>CAZCPZ010000078.1:0-7089 GCA_964499875.1 uncultured Thermoplasmatales archaeon
AGTATCAGTAAAGGTGGATAGATGTAACTTATTAGTTTGAGAATGTCAAGTATTATGAAGAGAACCTGTAGTTTTATCAAGTGTTCCACCAGATCTTCTAGTAGTTTCCCTAATGGTTGAGTAGCAATTTTTATCATGAAGAAGAATAATTGGGTTAACCCAAATTTTAGATCCTCCCAGTCTGATGGATCATCTAACCCCCCTTTAAAAGGCCCATCTGGATCTGTATCATTATCATCCGGTGTAATCAATATTGTTCGTTGTAATTCCTTGATTCTATCAATGATCTCCTCCCTCAATTGATTTTGGCTTCTAATAGACGTGTTTTGTTGAACAGCAGATGCCAAGGGAGTTAGAAGCAGTATAATAGTGATTAACAGTCTCACGAGTATCTTTCTTCTCATCATGTATTATTCCTCCATTTCATCAACATCCATCTCTATCACAATCCAATATATCAAAGGCTTCTAAGGTAAAAATAAGCAAGGAAACCATTATGATAGCATAACTTGTGAGACCCGATAAATCCATAGTGACATTGAAATAGTTTCCATTTTCCAAAGACTCTTTTAGATCATCTATATACTCCATAGGTGTATTTTTATAGAGCATAATTGCTAGGTTAATAAGTGCTATAACCGCAGAGGTTAAATAGTTTAGATCAGTTGGATCATCAAGTCCTCCTCTATAAGGTCCATTTGGATCACTAGAAGGTAAATTCCTACCGTGATAGATAATACTACTCACTTCATTAGTTTCTTTCTCTTCAAAACCTATAACTGTATTGATTGTTGATAACAATATACAAGATACAAGAACACAAACCTTTAAATGGTATAACACCATTTTTATACCCCCGAATATTTAGAATCAATTCATGTTTTTTAAGTATTACTCCCACCTTTTAGTATACATGAGAAGAATTTTTTAGAGTTTCATTGAAAATAAGAAAGCATTATAAGAGAAATAATGATTATTTTCCTCTAACCTTAGTCTATTGAGAAGGTGGATGGGATCACCAATATATCTTCAAACTAATAGAATCCATGTAGATGAGATTCCATGAGGTGATGGAAGAAAGAGATGAATCCATAAAGGTGATGGATACATAAACATATAGTCCCTTATCTAGAAGGGGATGTCATATAAGATGAAACATCAAAAATATAAAACTAGAGTAGTTCTTCAAATTATACTATACTGTATAGTTTCTCTTACATTATCCTCCACATATACCTCATCTTCCTCAACTCCTTTTAACCTTAGCTTATCAGAATACAGTGATAGATTCATATTAACAGATGCTAGAGGTAACCCAACCTATATAACTGGTATAGTATACGATCCTATAGAATGTGGCCATACTGAGCTAGTAGAGATAGATAAAGACCTAAAACTAATAGTAGATGCACACTGCAACCTAGTTAGACTTAAAACATGGAATAATAAAGAACTCACTCAACGTATACTGGATATAGCAGATAAATACTATCCTCAACTACAATTCATAATATGTTTCAAACCATATGAGTACTCCTCCACAGTTCCAACTGGAATGGATTTCAAAGGAAACAACGTGGGTATAGACTGGTCAAACCCAGCTGTTATAGTTCAGAGTAAACAATTCGCACAAGACTTCATCTCATCTCTAACTAGATACTCTAACATATTCGCCTGTGAGATATTTGAAGATATTACTCTTGGAGAATACCTTGATAATGGGAAATACTATAACGGTTACTGGAATACACCTAGTGGGAGAAGCGAGTTTAGAAACTGGTTATACATAAAATATAATGGTGACTTAGGTAGACTCAACAGAGAACTAGGATTATGGTTTACAAACTGGTATGATGTAGAGAATAACGCTATCTACCCGAATGCTGGAATCATAGGTTGTGGTGACCCATGGCGTTCGATATTCCTAGAGTACCCAGCAGTATATTTTGGGATCTGGGTTAGAGAAGTATCTGCTGCTATCCGAGCAGTTGCACCAAAGTATCTAATAACAGGCTCATTCAACGATGATCTACCAGGTGTACCATATGATAAACTAACTGAGTGGGGGCTTGATTTCCCAAGTCTAAAATGCTACGGTGCCGATGGGAAATCCCTACTACTAGCCACAGCTGCTGCAGACTTGAGTAATAAACCTGTTTTGATATCCGAGTGGGGAATACAAACAGCTTACCTCGACTACCAAATATTCATGGAGACGGAGAAGAAGAAAGCGGAGATGATAAAATCAAAACTACTATTCTTTGCATCCAACCCTAGGATCATGGGCACCTGCTACTTCTCATTACATGACTCTGAGTATCTAAAAGCACCGGACTATGGACTTATAGATGTCTACGATAACCCCAAAGAAGCCTACAAAGCTTTCTCAGAGACGAATGAATTACTGAGGAACCTAGATGCACAACTAGGTATAAGAAGCTGGAATAGAAACATAGGGATACTATTCACCAGAGACATAATCTATGCCCCCATAACCTGGAATGAGGAATTCATAAACCTATTCGATGAACTATATAGAATGGGTGTACAACCAGGGGTGATAGGAGAAACACAACTAGAAAACATATTATCATCTAAATACTCGACAATATTCGCTGTCTCTAGAATCTATAGCTTCGGTTCCTTCAGCTACTATAACCTAGCTAAACTAGAAGAATTTGTAGAGAGACACCCAAGTCACACCCTAGTAACACTACCAGTTCTAGGGTTATTTGAACAAAACAATTCTTATCAAGAATACAGTGAATTCCGCTCTAGGAAACTATGTGGTTACATAGATGGAGGACCTGGACCAACAAACATATGGAACCTCTGGGGTAACGATGGTACAACTTATACATTCACAATAAATTGGGAGGGAAACAAATTACATGGCAAAACCTTCAAAGGAGTAGCGAAATGGCATTGGAATAACTATCAACCTGATGATGAATCTGTTGAAACACTAATCCAGAACGACCAAGGATACCCTGCTCTTACTGTACACCATTTAGATTCTGGTTCACAAGTCATTACTCTATACCCAGATATCTATGTAGAGGAATTACCACCAGACTTAGAAAACCTCGGAGGAGATAGATCAGCACATATATTCACACATCTAATCCTTGAATACCTAGGTATACCCCATGATGAAAACCTAGAGGCCATAACATTTGAGGTTGGAGACTATAGACTGGCATCATACTATCCGCATACACCAAGTTATGATACAACCATCTGGGGTTCAAAGAATTCTAAACCAGTTTTCACAGATGTCATAAGTTCATTTACAGAGAACAACTACTCCTTTATAGCTAGGATAATGATCAGTGAAGATGGCATCACCACAGAAGCCTCTACTCCTGCAACCTTCACTATTACTCTACCAGATTCCTGGGAGAAAAGTAGAAGCTGGATTCATGTTTTAGATGAGAATGGAAGAGAAGTTAAATACCAATTGTATGGAGATACCATCCAATACTATCTCAGTCAACCAGGTATATATACAATTGCTCATTATGAGTCCATACCAGTTGGAATATGGCTTACAAGAGGTTTATTCCTCCTCATCATAGGAGGGCTTGTAGCTGCTTGGATTAAAACCGCTATCTGGACTATAAAGAAGTACGGTGGGATAAAGAAACAAAAAATTGAGGAAACTTTTGTATCACTAAGCAGTAGCTATCCATTTAAAGCATACGCTGTAATCAATCCATCCAAGGAAGTAGTTGTGAAATCAGATAACTGGTTACCCGATCCAGAGGAGATGCTTAAACTATTTGATCCCAAAGTAGATAAAATCAACTTACATGGATATGATTATGATGTAGTGTATAAGGATCTTGAGAGTGGAATCTCTACTGCCCTAAAAGATAACCTAGGAGTAATAGTTGGCGTAGAAATAGGAGACTCAATGCTGGTTACTTGGTCACCTAGTGGTTCAGATATTAATCAAGCAAAGAATGGCTCAGTTATCTTTGCAAATAGGATATTGAAACAATAGTTTGGTGAGGAAAGATGGCGAGGAAACAAACAAAGATTGAACCTAGGGGACTTGCTGTAACATTTGCAGTTTTCACTTTAATCCTAATAATAGTTGAAACAGTCTACCTAATACTAAGGATGCGAGATATCATATTGTATTCTCACTCCCCTGTTGTACCTCACTGGGTCGAGATAGGAGTAAACACCATATTATTCTCGGTTTTATTCTTCATACTCTTCCTAAGTACTTATCTAAGCCTCGCGGTTATCTCCAAGGCAAAAGGATACCGTAGAACCGCTAAACTTAGACTCTCAGATATACTACCAAAAGATAAGTATCCAACAGTTACCATAGCTATCTTCACGTTTAATGAACCCGTGGAGATGGTTAAAAAATCTATTGAGACCAACTACTTCAACATTGATTACCCACGGGATAAACTACAACTCGCAGTATGTGATGATAGCACCAAAGAGGAATACTGGGCACCACTAGCAGAATATGTTAATCAACTAGCGAAAGAAGGACACAAAGTCTTCCTAATACATAGAGTTATAAGGAAAGGTAGAAAAGCTGGTGCTTTCAACGAGTTAATCAACAACTATGCTGATACAGACTACGTAGCTATAGCTGATGCAGACTACATGTTCAACCCAGATTTCCTAGAGAAAACCATACCATTCTTCTACACAGAGGAAAACGTATTCGCTGTACAAACACCACAATTCTTCAGAAATGGTGACAACACATGGATATCTAGACTAGCATCCAATATACAGCAATGGTTCTACAACTTCCTAGGAACCTTTAAGGATAAAGATAATGCTTTCTTCTTCTGCGGAACATGTGGAGTAATAGATCTAGAGAAAGCAAAAGCAGTACAGATGGAAGAAAAAGCTATCACTGAAGACTTAGAGATGTCTACAGAAGCAATAACGAAACATGGATGGGTTACACTATACGTAGATGAAGTAATGACAAGTGGAATCGGACCAGAGATGATGGGACAGCTTGTAGGGCAATACATGAGATACTCAAGAGGAAACCTATGGTCTCTCCGTCAACACCTAGCGGATATCATACTGAGCAACAAGATGACCTTTAAACAGAAAGTACACTACTTCCACAACAACGCTGCTCTTATGATGGGAGTAGCAATGCTAATAGTATTACTTGAACCATTCCTATTCCTCTTCCTAGACATCGCTGGACCCAATATACCAGTATTCCTAACTCTACTACTCTTCTTCATGGGAAACCTAAACTTCTACATAGTATATGGTAAAAGCTTCAGGGAATTCCTATACCACTTATTCTTCATGAACGTCATGGCTTTTAAACTAACATCTCAGTTCATCAAAGGATTTATACTCAACTCCCCGGGGGAATTCATTAGAACAGCTAAGATAAGTGCAACAGAACGCTCAATTAGGAAGAGATTAAAATATGTATTCTCACTCTTCTGGCTGGAGATATTAACAATAACAGGTTTATGGTTCGTACTACTATTTAAAACAGGTATACTAACACCTGAGATGTTCACCACATTATTCACAGATCTACAAACCCAGGGTATTATAGATTTTATCATAAACCTAGATATATTTGAGTTATTAGGTTCATTCTTCAAGAATGCATCAACTTGGGTGATGAGTAATCCAAAAGCAGCTGGACCACTGCTAGTCTTTACCTATTTCACATTCTGGTTCCTAGGAGGATTCTACCTCACATTCATAGGTGGAAACAAACCAACTACAGCTAGAGTAACAGAATTCGTTGTACCAACAAAACAAGACTTCATAGGTAAACCATTGAAAGCTAAAAAACAACCAGTTGAGAAAGAGATAAAACCAATACATATTGGTAACATACCGCAACCAAAACCAGTAACAGCAACTCCACCACCAGCTGATGCACCACCTGCTAAACCACTGATACCTTCTACAGTAGACATACATAAAACCATTGATAACCTATTATCAAATAAACTTAGAGTAGAAAACCAAGAGAAGATAGATGCTAATATAAAGAAATCCCTTGAAGGATATGAGAATCTAAAAACTGGGAGGGAAAAAATGATACAACATATAATTGAGCAGAAAAAAATAGAGAAAAATAAAGAAGAATCTACAGAATCACCACTAGAACCTTCACCCTCTATAGAACCCTCCCCTCCGCAACCAATAACACAGAGAGACATCTCACAGACGCTATCACCATATCGACAACCCACTCAACAACAAACACCTTGGAGTCCACCAAGAGAACATAGGGAATGGTATACTCGGCGCCCAGAGAGACAAAGAGGGATAACTCCTAGAGAAACCTCTGCTCCATCAACCACTCCTCAATGGTATACAAGGAGACCCCATAAACTAGAATCCTCTCAGCAAAAAACTCAGCAACCTTCCTCAAAAGAATCCTCATGGTACTCTAGGCATCAACAGTATAGATACCAACCATGGGAGAGATACCATGGATCAATACTAGATAGAATACCACAGAGATCACCCTATGAACCACCAAAGAAAAACGGAGATAAAAAGAAAGACAAGGAATAAAAAGATATTCATCTAAAACACACCCTTTACAACCTTATTCCTTCAAATAATTCTCCTAGAAATCTTTATAAACACAAGTAGAATAAAAAGGGATCAGGAGGTTAAACCTCATATGAAAATAGGTTTTCTTCTCGATGAATGGGGGACACTTTCACCAAAAGGAGATGCTAGTTTAAGGATAATACATGAAGCAGTGAGAAGAGGACACACAGCTGCCATACTCTACCCTAGTGACCTAGCGGTTAAAGAAAACATACCTCATGGTTTCTTCAAGATAATAGAAAACCATGAGATACCAATGGATATAGAATCCTTCCATAGAGAAACAAGGTTTAGAGAAGAACTATTACCTATAAGAGAATTCGATGTACTATTACTAAGGAAGGATCCACCGTTGAATACACTTACGCTTAACTTCCTAGATGCAATCAAAGATGATGTATTCATAGTAAACGATATAGATGGCCTTAGAAGAGCAAACAATAAACTATATCTAACAACTCTAAACCTAATGTTTTTATATACGGATTCATACCATCT
>CAZCPZ010000079.1:0-7085 GCA_964499875.1 uncultured Thermoplasmatales archaeon
CAATAGAAATACCTATTGATTCTTCTAGTTCATTTTAGTATGGGAATTCCTGCTGTTGTTTGAATAATTCCATACTAAGGTATCTTTCTCCTCGATCTGGTAGTACTGTTACTACTTTATCAAACATTTTAGCAACTTTGAGTGCCGCTAGCATGTTTGCACCTGAGCTTATACCGACGAATAAACCATATTTCCTAGCGAGTTTTTGTGACATCGCTATGGCTTCCTGGCTACCAACAACTATAACATTATCAACTTGTGACGTATCCATTAGCTTCGGTATGAATCCATCACCGATACCTTGGATGTGGTGTTCTCTTATTCTAACATTGCTACCACCGAACATAACTGCTGCTTCCTCTGGTTCTACTGCTATAACCTTTACATCTGGGTTAACTTCTTTCATAACCTTGGATATACCTAGTAGTGTTCCACCTGTTCCTACTCCTGCTACTACTGCGTCAACTGGACCAATTTCTTCTAGTATCTCTCTACCGGTTTTATAGTGAGCTTTGATATTATTTGGGTTACTAAACTGCCTAGTGTAATAGGTGTTTGGTTCCTTTGCTATCTCCTCTGCTTTCTTAATAGCTTCTTGTAGACTACCGCTCCTAGAGGTTAAAACTAGTTCTGCTCCATAAAAACGCATCATTTGTTTACGCTCTTCACTCATATTCTCCGGCATCACCACTATCATCTTATATCCTTTGACAGCAGCTACCATGGAGAGTGATATCCCTGTGTTACCACTACTAGCCTCTACAATCCTATATCCTGGTTTAAGGAGGCCTTCTCTCTCAGCCGCGTTAATAATTTCTAAGGCTACTCTATCCTTGATGCTACCACTAGGGTTTACGCTCTCTAGTTTAGCATAAACATTCTCTATTTTAATAAGCGGTGTGTTACCTATTGCATCTAGTACACTATAGGTCATCTCTAGGTGCACCCTATTTTGGTGTTAGGCAATAACTATTTGTTTATAAATTTCATCTTCTCTAGCTAGTTAGCTAGTAAACCTCCTCGCTTGTATATCTCTAGTTGAATCTTTGAGAATGGTTTCGCTTGAATCTTCTTATTCTTTGTTTTATCATATACTAAACCTGTTTTGAAATCTATACTCAGTGTATCTCCATCATCAATTTCCTTGGTTATATCCTCCGCCACTAATATTGGTAGTCCACTGTTAATAGCGTTTCTCTCATAGATTGCTCCGAAGGATTCAGCGATAATAGCAGATATACCTAGGGATTTAAAGCAATCTACTGCTTGTTGCCTTGAGCTTCCGCATCCAAAGTTTTTACCAGCAACAACGATATCACCTGGTTTAGCTTTCCTAGCGAAGTCTTCATAGCCTTTTAGGTTATCAAAAGTATACTGTCCCATCTCTTTTATATCTGTGACAGAGAGGTAGCGGTTGTGGTAGATCATATCGGTATCAATGTTATCTTTTTTGATGACCCATACTCTACCTTCTACTCTCATAGGTGGCTCCATCGATTTCTCAGCTATACTGGTTTTCTGGAATAATGGTTTCTCTGAGATGGTAACTGGTTTAGGTGGTATACTTATCTTATCAGCTGTTGTTATAGCACCTGAGATTAGTGATGCTGCTACTGTAGCGGGGCTGGCTAGATAGATGTCTCCTAGTCCTTGTTTACCTGGGAAGTTTCGGTTACCAGTTGAAACTGCTGTTTCTCCTCTACCTGTTTGACCTATTTGCCCTGCTGCACACCCAGCGCAACCAGCGGAGCCAACAAGTGCTCCAGTTTTTTTGAATACATCAATTAATCCCTCCCTTAGGCATCTCTGCCATATCTCATCTGTAGATGGAACAATCTTCAATACTCTATCATCTGCAACTTTTTTCTTTCTTAGTATCTCCGCTGTAAGCTGCATATCCTCTAGTCTACCATTGGTGCAGGATCCAATGAATCCTGAGTCAACGATTGTTCCCTCTACTTCTCTTACTGATACTACATCCTCTGGGTGTCCCGGTAGAGATATTAGTGGTTCTAAACCTTCTATATCTACTTTTATTGTATCCTCATAGTCTGCATCCTTATCAGCATAGACAGGGTTAACTCTCCTACCAAGCTTATTATAGAAGTCTAAGACTTTTTTGTTTGGTGGGAAAAACATTATTATGGCACCCATCTCTGTCGCCATAGAAGCCATGGTTATTCTTCCATCTAGAGATAGGTTATCAACGTAGTCTCCATACATCTCTACTGCGTAGCCTAGTAAACCATTTGCACCAAACTGTTTTAGCATAGCAAGTACTACATCTTTTGGTGTAGCAAGCTTTGATGGTTTACCCTCTAGTGTTATCTTGATTGTCGGTGGAACCTTGAACCATATTTTTCCATGGGCCCATGCATAAGCTATATCTTTATCACCCATTCCTTGTCCAAAGGCTCCGATGGCTCCTAGAATGTTTGCATGGGAATCAGTTGATACTAGTGTGCCACCTGGTTCCACTAGTATTTTATCTATAGCAAGATGTGTCCCAATACCCTGGTTTATGTCAAAAACCCTTATACCATGTTTCCTAGCGTAGAGTCTACATATATGTTGATTAGCAGCATACTTTTGATCACAACCCCCGGGGTTACAATCAAAGGTGAAGTAAGTTTTACTGGGATCATTGATTTCTAGGTTATTCTCCTCTAGGTTTCTCACAACGTTTGCTCCACCAAAGTCTCTAGCGAGTCTAGCATCAATAATTATATCAATGATTTCTCCAACCTCAGCCTTGGAATCTGAGTGACTTTCAAAGATCTTCTGTATAATTGTTTTACCCATAATCTATTCCTCCATTGATAATTTTCTCTCCTCAACTCCATCATATGTAGCTGGTATCTCTACTAGTTTCCTCATGGGTTTAAACATTGTTTGTTCCTCATATACATGTGCTACTAACCCTACTACCCTACCTATTAAGAAGAAGGCTTTACCTAGACGCCAATCAAAGCCCATATCAGATATTATAGCAGCGATAGCACCATCAACATTTATAGGTAGTTTCCTACCAGTAGAAGCCTCTAGTTCCTCCTCTATAGCTTTTGATAACTCTACGTGCTCCCCGGCTATACCTAGTTCCTCTGCGAGGGTAAATAGTTTCTTGGTTCTAGGATCAGAGGTATGTACTCTATGACCAAAACCTAGTATCCTTTCTCTTCTTTCTCTAGCCTCCTTCACCAATATTTTAGCTATCTCCTCAATGGTTTTATCTTCTTCTTCCATCCTTGTTATCCCTTCTTGTAGAAATTTAGCTCCTTTCTCAATTGCTCCTCCATGAGCATCTCCGATGGCTAGTATACCCGCAGCAACAGCTGTTGGTAGTGGTACACCACCGGAGGCTACAACTCTAGCCGCAATAGAAGAGGGAGGTGTTACTCCATGGTCGATGCAAGCAGTTATAATTGCATCTATCATTCTACCATGGTTTTTGGATGGTAATTCCCCTTTGAGTAGCAGGTATACAACATGAGCGAAGGGTATGTTTCCTATGAGATCTTCTTGTCTATAACCCCTGGTTACAAGGTGGTTGGGTTCTACTTTCGTAATCTTTGTCTTCCACTCCATTATTCCCACTCCTTTATTCTATTACTCTATATATGTTGTCTAGAACGGTTCCATCAAAATACTTGGTTACACCTATGATCTCCTCACCAAGTTCTGGTTCCTGTGGTCCACCTGTTTCTTGATACGCTATGTCTTTGAGTTCCTCAATTGAAACCAAGTCTATCTTATCTTTTACTTTCTCTATTAAATCCTCTCTCTTTGGGTTAATGGCTATACCCTCATTTGTTACAATAGCATCTACTACCATACCTGGTGTTGAGATAGTAGTTACTTTTTCTCTAACAATAGGGTTTGTCTTCCTGAATACTGGTACAGTTATTATTGTTAGATTAGCAGCAGAAGCGGTATCTTGGTGTCCACCTATACCATGGAGTAGTCGACCATCGCTATGGGTGTTAACGTTAACGTTGAAGCTAGTATCAACTTCTGTTGCACCTAGTACTACTGTATCAAGTCCATCTATTGTTCTACCCTTAGTGGTTGGATCAGCGTAGTGCCCTATATCCGCTGGTAACTCCAGGGTTTCTTGGATGAATTTCACAGAGTAATCATCGAAGACCTGGGAGTAATATAGGTGTTTCACTCTACCGGTCTTATATATATCTATGATGAGTCTAGTTAAACCTCCTGTAGCGCATCTAGCTACCACGTCTTTCTCCTCAAGTCTCTCCCCGAGGTATTTCACCGCTGCTAGTGATATTCCTCCTGCGCCTGATTGAAACACCATTCCATCTCTGATTAATCCAGCTGCATCCATTAGATCCACGCATCTCTTAGCTATATCAAGTTTCATCGGATCCTCTGTTACCTTGGTTGTACCAGACATAATCTTCTTTGGATCCCCTATCTTATCTATCTCTGCTACATAGTCAACGTATCTCTCCTGTATCTCCTGGTATGGGCATGGGTATTCAACGATGGTATCTGTAACTACTATAACGTGATCTGCATACTGTGCATCTACTTGAGAGTATGAGATGGGACCAAAAGCGTTTTCACCTATTACACCAGTGGCGTTTCCTCGTTCATCTGCAGCTGAGGCAGCGATAATAGCTATATTGGGATGCAATTCTCCTGTTTTCACTGCTGCCCATCTACCTCCATGGGATCTAAGTATAACTGGTGCCTTCAATGGGTGTTTGGATACATAGTCACCGACAACTCCATTAAGGCTACCTTCGATTCTAGTAACTATGCCTTCTTTGATATACTCAATCACTGGTTCATGAACATTGAAGAGAGCTGTCTGCGCTAGTCTTATATCTTTAACTCCTAGTTCTCTAACCGCCTCTAATGTAGCGTTTACTACGTAGTCTCCATTTCTAAGTTGATGATGAAACGATATAGTGTATCCATCTTTTAATCCACATTTCCTTAGTGCATCTATGAGTGTAGTAACCTTTGAGGTATACGTATACTTCTTTGTTCCCTTGAATGGTTGAAAAGTATATCCAGCTACCTCGGTTTCTATTAATCTACCACAACTATTTTTAATCTTCATGATTCCACCTGTGTCTTCCTTATATGGAAGTCTATGAAATCGCAGTGGTGAACAATATATGCCTCAATAGATCTCTTAGTGTTATCTCCCTCATGAGAATGAGCATAGATTATATGAACAACCTCATCAGGTAACCCAATTTTCTTTGCTAGTAATGCACCTGATACTGGGTGACGAAAGATTTTACCGTACTCACTTTTAACAACTCTGTTTCCATCTGTTGTATACTCTAATAGTTTACCAACATCATGTAGCAACGCACCTGCTATTAGTATATCTTGATTGATGTGTTCTTCTCTCTGCTCCATAACTGCTTTCACTAGTTTAACTACACGTTTTGTGTGATCCACTAGGCAGCCAGAGTTTTCGAAGAGTAGAGTAAAAGGTACATCATCAAGATTTCTCCATCCTCCTTCTTTAGATGCCTCTAACCAGGCCTCTATAACTTTTTCTCTTAAATCCTCTTTTTTTATCCATTGTAGTTCCTCTGAGAAGATTTTTTGAATAACATTTTTATCAACCATGATTATTCCCCTTCACTAAGATTCTACAAGAGTAATAGGTAGGGATGATATCAGAAACTACTATATAAAAGAAGAGGGATGATGGGAAGGAAAACTTTTTTCGGGGAGGTGATGATGTAGAGGGGGTATTGGATGGGTATTCCACAAGGAAAACTAAACTATTTTTCCTTCCCAATCCTCGGGTTATCTGGAATGTTTTTGTTGTTTAAGTGCTTTTTTGCAGATACATATCCATATGCATGTGCAGAATATGAAACTGTGAATAAATGTATAGAAATATTTATATTTTATAAATATGAAAGAATTTGTTGGTAGATGAGGATTACAACTGGTTTAAAGAAGATTGATATCATAATAATTTCTATACTACTAGTTACAGCTGGGATTGTTTTAATGAAGATAGGTTTTCTACCTCAACCCTTTGAAAAAGAAGAGGTTTCTCCATTAGAGGAAGAAGAGAAGGAGGTTGAGGAAACACCTGTAGAGGAAACTCCTCCACCACCTACATCAATCATTCCGGGTTATATGAGAGCTGTTTCACCAGGGGATGAGGGCCTACATTATGATAAGATAAGTGTTTGTAGAGAATGGTGGTATTTCACTGCAGTATTCGATGAAGAATGTGATCTACCAGGGTGGGTTGCTACAATTAGTTTTAATCACATGGCTAGAAGTGATCTATTAGGTACTGCTAAACCGGATCTACTAGTGGTAACCCTGCATGGACCAAATGGCGAAGAGTATGGAGGCATGATTAATAAGGAAAGAGGTTTTGGTATACTTAAACAACCTACTCTACAAGCTACTACCCCTGGTGTAAGTGTTACATATGAGGATTCCTGGGCAGAGGGAGAGGCTCCAGAGTGGATTGTACATGCTGAGGACAATGATATTGATTTGAATCATGAGATAATTATTGATCTAAGATACTTTGCACCTTTTGATCCTATTTGGACTATTGGAGATAGAGCTTTTCAGAAATCAAAGAGTAATCTTGCATCATATGTATTTATAGGCTGTAATGTTACTGGTACAGTGGAGATAGATGGAAAGATATTTGAGGTACATGGTTTGGGATTCCATGAACATACTTGGTCTCCAAACATTGTAACTAGGGGCATGATAAATGGTTGGGATTGGGCTCATATAACACTTGATAACGGCTGGAATATATACTTCTCCACGTATTATCCAACTCCTCAGTATATTTCAACTAAGATAAACAAGATTAATCCTTTTGGTTCACTGATATTAACAACTGATCAAGGGAAAACCCTAACGTTACTTGATAGCGTATCACCTGATGTATTGGAAGCAAATGAGGAGATATTCCCCTTTGTAACAATGCCTAGTAAGTTACATGTGATTGGTAAACCAAGTTTATGTCAACCGTTACTGAACACCTATGACATCTCTCTTGATTTCAATATAAACATAGATAATGCTTATGAGAAGATATGGAAGTTCCCCACATA
>CAZCPZ010000080.1:0-7035 GCA_964499875.1 uncultured Thermoplasmatales archaeon
ATTCCCCCTCAGAGATAGTGAAAAATAACTAGTTAAATTTATATATGATGAGTTCAGAGGATATTTATTTGGGGTGGAAGTCAAGTGAAAGAGAATATGACTAAACGTTTGCAGGAATTTGTGAAGTCTAGGAAGCATCATAAAGTTGTTTTTGAGAAAACCACTAGGAAGTATACAGCTAGGCAATCTATGGATAACTGGTCTCTTGAAGACTACTCCTACTAGATAAGATCGCTAGGTTTTTTCTTTTCTCTTCAAAGTTTTCCTTTATATTTTCGCTAATACTTCTTTGAGTTCTGCTATTGCATCAACTGGTGTTGGATCTATATCGTTTAGTAGAGCTAGGTAGCAGCTAACATAGTCTCCTAGGTAGAGGAGGTATAGCATTTTAGTTAGACTCTTCTTCCCTCTTGGATGAATCTCCTCAACCACTGTAGTAGCATAGTTTAGAAGTTTCTTCATATAATCAATCCTTGTTTTCATATGCAGGTTTTCCTCAGTGCTATCTCTAAATATTATGCAGCTAAACTTTTTAAGTGATTCATCTAGTGTTGACCAAGCGACTATATCATTATGTGTACATTCCGGGAAGGTATTGTATCTAGCAATTATCTTACTATTCTCAGCGAACTGTGTCATCCATCTCTTAGCTATAGACTCATATATACCCCAACCATAGATCTGGGGGATAGTATGGTTTATCTTCTCTGCTATCTGCTTAGCTATGTTTTCTTGTATCTCTAATTCCTCTGTGAAGTAGCTTCTAGCATCTTTTAGTATACTAGTTGTCTCCTCTACTTCGTTCTCAATGGGGTGATAGAAAACCCCTGTTTTTAATAATGCGAATAGACTAGTGAATAATAAGTAGAATACTGCTGCTCTTGGTGGTAAACCACTGGGTATCTTTATGTATGGTAGATTCCTTCTCTCACAGTACTCCTCTAGTTTACCATCACTAGATATACCAATGATGTTACTATGTCTCTCATAAGCTTGTTTAAAAGTAGAGAGAGTTTCCTCTGTGTTCCCAGAGTAGCTCTGAGAGAATACTAAGGTATTCTTGTTAACCCATCTAGGTATATCATAGGATCGATTAACTATTACTGGTATAGAGAGTCTCCTCCTTAGATATGTTTGTAGGATATCCCCTGAGATAGCGGAGCCGCCCATACCACATATAAGTATGTGATCAACTTTGAAGATCTTAGGTATATTTGCTTCCTCAACAATCCTTTTTGCTTCCCCTATCTGGTTTGGTAGATTATGTAGTATTCTAAGCATCCCTGATTTATCAACTTCTCTAATAGCTTCTAAATCATTTAGATCAACCATAATGGATCAAAGATTTGAAACCGTAATATTCTTTTTAACAATTATGTATCCCCTAGGGTTTGAATACCTTTATATCTAGAGACATGTTTCTAGCACTTTGATATGATTATAACTAGGCAGAAATCCTTTGATAGTATACTATCTAAGACTAGGGGTTACAAGGTTTTCCTCATTGGTTGCAGTGAGTGTGCTACTCTATCTAATACTGGTGGTGAAAAAGAAGTTTTGGAGATGAAGAAAAACCTGGAAGAGAATGGTGCAGAAGTTACAGGTTATGTTATACTTGAACCTGCTTGTCATCTCTTAAACGCTAAGAGACTCCTAAGACTCCACAGAGAAGGTGTTGATGAAGCAGATAGAATACTAGTATTAGCTTGTGGTAATGGTGTTCAAACTGTTTCTGATGCTCTACCAGATAAAACAGTTATACCAGGTTTAGACACTCTCTTCTTAGGGGAGATTATTCATCTAGGTGAGTTTGAGAAGAGATGTATTCAATGCGGTGAATGTATACTAGATGAGTTCAATAATCTATGTCCATTAGCTAGATGCCCAAAGCAGATGTTGAATGGCCCCTGTGGTGGATCACAAGATGGAAGATGCGAGGTTAACAAGGATATGGAGTGTGTATGGGCTAGAACCTATAGAGTTATGATTGAGAATAATAGAGTAGAGGATTTAAAGAGGATTATACCTCCTAAGGATTGGTCTAGAACCTTGGAGTATAAGGTGGTTACTAGATGAGTTATCTTAGTAATCTACATAGAGTGTTATCAAATGGTTTTTTTGCTGTCACAGCTGAGGTAGGTCCACCAAAAGGAGCAGATGGAAGTATTATTCTAAAGAAAGGTGAGTTGTTGAAGGGGTATGCTGATGCCTATAATGTAACTGATAATCAAACCGCTGTGGTTAGACTATCTAGTTTCGCAGGATCAACACTTCTATTACGCCTAGGATTAGAACCTGTATTGCAGCTCTCCTGTAGAGATAGAAATAGGATTGCTCTGCAGAGTGAGATACTAGGGGCATCAGCTATTGGAATAAGGAATATATTATTGGTGACAGGTGATCATCAAAGCCTAGGTAATCACCCGCAAGCCAGGGGTGTATACGATGTAGACTCTATACAGCTTATAAAGATCACTAGGGATATGAGGGATAAAGGTGTTTTTCAGAATGGAGAGGAGATACCTAGAGGGAGACCAGAGGTTTTTATTGGAGCAGTAGAGAATCCTTTTGCTACACCATTCGAAGCAAGAATAATTAGGTTGGAGAAGAAGATAAAAGCAGGAGCAGAGTTTATACAAACACAGAGTGTATTCAACTTAGATAGATTCCTAGAATGGGTTGATGCTATACGAGCAATGGGGTTAGATAAAAAAATCTATATCCTAGCTGGTGTAACTCCTCTTAAATCAGTTAAGATGATGCAACGTATGCGTTTTCATGTACCAGGTGTAGATATACCAGAGAGTATAGCTAGTAGAATAGAAAACTCTAGTGATCCAAGAGAGGAAGGCTATAGGATTGCTGTTGAACTCATTGAGGAGATTAAAAAGATTAGAGGAGTACATGGTGTACATATAACAGCCCTGTTCTGGGAGGATATAATACCCAGGCTCGTTGAAGAGACGGGGTTATATCCACGTCCATAGAAAAGATAGTTCATATGAGACGAGGAATTTTATAGTAGAGGAAGATTATAGAAAAGTTTCCTATTTCCTGCTTTCGATGTTTTCAACAAGAATTTTACAAAAATATTAAAATATTAATAATTATTTTTAATTTAACGTTTACCCATCAGGAGGTTTTCATTTTGGATCTAAAGATAGTTGTTTACATCTCTATTATAAGTTGTTTCACACTGAATTTCTCTCTAATATGCACTTCAGGGCTTTCAAGTAAAGCATATTACCTGTCAATATCTCCTTGTATAGAAGAGAAAACATATTTACTGATGGAAAAAACCAGTAAACTCTTTAGCCTATATCAAAATCATGAAGAACTAGGTTCTAGTTGGAGAGTTATGAGGTATAAAACAAGGAGTTTCTTCAACTTAGAGGAAACTCATCTCGAGTTACCAAAATATAGAAAGTTAAGTGTGAAGGGTATACAACCTAGAGATATAGATTCCATAATTAACTTAATTCTAGAAAAGCTACATGAAAATGAATCTAAGATAAATCTTTCACTTAAAATCGAGGAAGATTTTAGTACCACTAGCATTGATGAGAAGTTGTATAAACCTGTTCATAACATAAACACAGGTGAGAACTTCTCTAGTATCCAAACGGCGATTGATGATCCCGATACTAGAAATGGAGATACAATACTTGTTGACCCAGGGGTTTATATTGAAAATGTAGATGTTTATAAGTCTCTAACTATAAGATCAACATCAGGTAATCCTAAAGATACAATTATAATTGGTTTAAACCCAGAGGATCATGTTTTCGAGGTAACAGCAGATAGAGTAAACATTTGTGGATTCACAGTTGAAGGTGCAACCAAAACCGGGTTTGCAGGTATATACCTCATATCTAACTATTGTAATGTATCAAATAATGATTGTTCAAATAGTTGGATTAGTATCTATCTCAGCGGTTCAAATAGTGATTATGTATTTAATAATAGCTGCAACGGTAACATGAGTTGCATTTATCTTTATGGTTCAAATAATAATCTTATAGTTGGTAACCGATGTAATGGCACGGGGATCATTCTTTGGAACTCAAATAACAATTATCTGATGAATAACCATTGTATTGGAGGTATGTTTGGCATCGTCGTTTATGATTCAGATGAAAATAAAGTGTTTAACAACACTATGGTTGATAATGGTTTATACATCTGGGGTGATTCACCCAGTAACTATATTCAAGATATAGATGATAGTAACACTGTTAATGATAAGCCAATATATTACTGGAAAAATGTTATAGGAAAAAGGTTGCCTAATGGAGCAGGTCAAATAATACTTGTACACTGTAAAAACATTTTAATAGAAAACCAGAATCTAAGTAACACAACCATTGGTATAGAGGTAGCTTTTTCCTCTTTCATCACAATAAGAAATAATACTTTCAGAAATGATGTGAGTACCATTGAATTTTACAATTCAAATAACAATAGAGTAGTGGAAAACATCATTTCATACAACCATGATGGTATCGGTATTTATCACTCTAATAGTAACCTCGTAGAAGGTAATATATGTTCGAATAATATCCGTGGAGGGATATATCTTTATTATTCTAATGGTAACCTCATAAAAGGTAATGTATGTTCAAATAACACCTGTGAGGGCATCTTTTTCTATTACTCTGATAATAATCTCGTAGAAGGTAATATATGTTCAAATAACGAGAGAGGTATCCTAATTCAAGGATCATCTAATATTATAAAAAATAATCATTGTTTGAACAACAGGGATGATGGTATCTCCTTTTATAACTCTGATCATAATCTTGTTGAGAGTAATATATGTTTAAATAACACTTTTTATGGTGTATCTTTTTGTGGTACTTTTCCTGATCTTAATAATAACAATACTATAAGACATAATATTTGCTCAAATAATGGACATGGCATTAGATTCTATTGTTCACATGGTATTGTAAGATGTAATGATTGCTCGGATAATAAAGGAGACGGTATTGATCTTGAAGGTTATTACAACAATATAGAGAATAATAATTGCTCAAATAACTATATTGGTATTTTTTCATATGACTCGTGTGATAATATCATAAAGAGTAATGAATTCTCAAATAATAATTACTATGGTATTTATCTGGAAGGATCAAATAATATTATAGAAAACAATAGCTGTTTAAATAATCAGAAGTGGTGTATGATGCTTTCTTATTCAAATGGTAATCAGATAGTAAATAACGATTTTTCAAGTAATGATTGGAGTGGTGTCACTCTATATGGTTCGAATAACAACAAGATACTGGGTAATAGATTTTTATATAATAATTGGACTGGTATAAGCATAGTTTATGGTTCAAATGATAATTATGTGGTGAATAATAGTTTTTTAAATAATGATTTGGATGGTATTAATATTCTCTATGGTTCAAATAATAATACTATTATGAGCAATAATTTTTCAAATAATAATTGGAGCGGAGTTGTAATATGGTTTTCATATAATAATTCTATATTGGATAATAGTTTTTCAAATAATGATTGGGAAGGTATAGAGGTATGGTATTCAAATAATAATAGAGTTGTTGGTAATAATATGATTAGGGATGGAATATTAAATCTAGGTAAATCATTGGATGACTATATTAATGATATAGATGGTAACAAGGTAAATGGTAAACCAGTTTACTACTGGAGAGGAATTAGAGGATGTAAAGTTCCACAAGGAGCAGGTGAAATAATACTTGTAAATTGTAGTGATATCATTGTTGAGAATCAAAATTTGAGTGACACAACAGTTGGAATAGAAGCTGTGTTCTCTTCTTCTATCACAATAAGGGGAAACAAATGTAATAATAACTCAGCTGGTATCATATTTCATGCTTCAATTGGTAACAAAATTATAAACAACGATTGCTCAAATAATCGTATAGTAGGAATCCATATTGTAAACTCAGAAAGTAATCAAATAATGAATAATGATTTTTCAAATAATGATAAATATGGTATAATACTATGGTTTTCAAAAAATAAGATTTCAAAATGTAATATATCTTCAAATGGTTGGACAGGAGCAGAATTAGAATACTCCTCGGATAATTTGATATCTAATTGTTTGATAAAAAACAACTACAGAGGTATCAAATTTAATCTATCATCACAGAATAATATAATTCAAGATAGCTATTTAAGTAGTAATACTTATGGTATCGAAATTGAATCATCTAAGTATAACACCATAGAAAGATGTATAATTTCTAATAACATCTATGGTATCCATAGTTTTAATAGTGGAGATAACTCCATAATTTACAATGATTTTATTGACAACAAGAAGCATTATAAAGGATCTGCTGATAAAAACTTCTTCTTAAGAAACTATTGGAGTGGAAGAAAAGTACAGTTACCTACACCCTACATAATCGAGGTTAACCTAGTTAGAGTACCAGTTTATCCATATATACAGATTACTATCAACTTGGATTGGTTACCAAGAACGGAGCCTTATTCTAGATAGAAATTTATTATAAATATCTATCGTAGGCTTCTTTACCATAAAGAATGGTGGAAAAACTTTTTAAGATACCTATGGTATCATTTACCCTTGAAAATGAGGGGATGAGGGTGAAAGAGGATAACATAATTGATAAACTCGTGGATGAAGAAATTGATAGGAGAAAGATGCCTTTTAGATACATAACCATGGAAGAGTTGCTAAGAGAAGAAGAGAAAAACAAGTTTCTTAAATTAATGGATCTCAATCTAGAAAAACCTGTAGGTACTATAGAAGAAGAAAAAGAAGATGTGGAAGAGGAGGATTTATTCACAGTTGGTTTACTTGGTGATGTTGAAACTATTGAATCTGTTATTAAACGACATGAAAACCTTAGACGTCGATACTCCACTGAGACTGTATGAAGCGATATCTTAATACACCTCTTCCTAGATTCAGTTGAGCGATGGATCCTGGTAGAGTAGTTAAGGAGTTATCAAATAATGAGAAGAAAGTACTCCTCACCCTGAATAAGCTGGGTGGAAAAGCTTCTCCAG
>CAZCPZ010000081.1:0-7017 GCA_964499875.1 uncultured Thermoplasmatales archaeon
TGAACCCAATGCTATTAGGATTTTAGCTTTCCTTCTAATCTTTTTGAGTCGTTGTTCATCCATTGGTCTAATTATAGAACCCTCTACTATTGCTATATCATAATCATCAGAATGCTCTTTCATGACTTCTCTAAATGATACTACATCGACGATCTCAATGAGATCAAGGATTTCTTCTTCTAGGTTAGCGATTTGTAACTGGCATCCCTCGCAGCTTGCGAAATCAAAGAATGCTACTCTAGGTTTCATTCAAAAGCCTCCGGTAGATGTTTAATCTCATTATAGTTGAAAACTGGGCCTTCTTTACAGACATACACACCGTTTATCTGACAGTGACCACATTTACCTACACCACATTTCATACGTCTCTCCAATGAGACATATATGTTTTCATCAGGTATACCAAGTGTTTGGAGGCATTTAATCACAAACTTATACATAACTGGTGGTCCAATAACTACTGCAATAGTGTTTAGAGATGCATATCTATCTAAACGTATCTTAGGGTAAAGCGTAGTTATTAATCCCGTGCAACCAGTCCAACAATCATCTTCATCACATTCATCAACAGTAAGCTCACAGGTAACACCTTCGATTTTACTCCACTCCTCTAACTCACCTCTAAACAATAGCTCCTTAGGTCTCCTAGCACCATAGAGTATCATTACATCTCCATACCTATCCCTGTTTTCTTCAGCTAACACATACTGTATAAGAGATCGCATTGGTATTATCCCTATACCACCAGCAGAGAGTAACAGATTCTTACCTTCGAAGGATTTAACATCAAATCCTCTACCGAGAGGCCCTCTGATACCTATCTTATCACCGGGTTTCATCTTAGATAACCTGGTGGTGACATTCCCCACTTGACGTACAACAATCTCAAAACTAGGTGTATCCCTAGGCATAGACGAGATCGATAATGGTGCTTCTCCTACACCAAAAATAGATACCTCAACAAACTGTCCTGGTATATGATTAAGAGGTTTTCCATCATCTAGTTGTATCTCAAATAGTGTTTCTCTCTCCGTTAGTTTCTCTACCCGTATTATAGTGGCACTCCTTGGTAGATGAATAGATTCTCTCTTCTCCTCTTCCTCCACGTATTCTATATAGAATCTACCACTAGATCCCTTGGTTTGTTTAGACTTTGAGAGTTCATTTATAAGTTTACAAGGATCAGCTATACCTGGTAGACACGCTATACTACATCTACCGCAACCAACGCATGCTATAAAACCATATCTAGCTACTAGGTAGCTTCCCTTACGATAGAATCTATGGCGAAACCTATCGCTTTTATCTTCTCGAAACACTTTCCCTCCACCAATCATGGTGAATTCTCTAAATAAACAGGCATCCCATGTTCTAATCCTCTCACCGCTATCTAGAGTAAGGGTAACCTCATCTTTTACATCATAGCAGAAACATGTTGGACAAACCATTACACAGGAACCACACTCTAAACATTTACTAGATTTCTCATCCCATATAGAGTGATCATAGTTTGCATTCAACAACTTACTCCAATCCCTAGTATCCACCTTCTTCTGGAATCTAGAAGTGATTTCTTCTCTAACCTCTTTGATCTTTTCTATATCCCTCTTGGTAGCAGGTTTAGATGAACCATACTCCTCCAATAGTTTCCTACCTCTATCAGAACCAATGGTGATAGCGTAGTGTTCCCCTAGATTAGTTAATAGTAGATCAAAACCTGAGTCTACAATATGAGTACCAAGGCTAGCAGCAAAGGAATGCTCCGATACTCTTTGTATATCCACACCTATGATAAGTGTTTCATCTCTACGACTCCTATAGAACTCATCTTCGAGAGAATCCAGGTACACTCTATCTGCTTGTTGTAATGCAATTATATCATATGGGTGTACACCTATGAGGATACGAGGTTTCTCAAGAGGTTTAGATGGATTATACGCAAAAGGTTTCTTTAAATCAAACCTTAGGAGGGTTTCATATTGCGGTAGAAAATATTTTTTTGGAGGTAGAATTGTGACATCATAATCGAGTCTAAGTTCATCAACAGTCTCGAGTATGTCAAATATAAACCTATGACCCTTTGCTTTAACTCCTATAACCTCGTATGGTGACTCTTCTATCAACTTGGTGACAAAAGAGTTCCACTCCTCCTTTGTCATCCTATGGATCTCCATGTTATACCTCCAACTCACATATCCTTTTAAATGGTTTTCTCAAAGATAGTTTATTAGAAACCCTATAGACCAGAGTTTTTTTGAGTTTTCCATTATTTCTCCTTAGTTAGAGGGTTAGGTCCAAGTTTTCTAATCTCCTCAGTGAACTCTGCAACTAGGTTAGCGTATTTCTGTCCCTCTGAAGCAGAGACATACTCGAATCGTACTCGCTCTGGTTCTAAACCAAGTTCCTCTAATAGTTTCTTAAGTAGTTTCACTCTTCGATTAGCTTTGTAGTTTCCACTCTGATAATGACAATCACCTGGGTGACAACCAGCGATGAGTACACCATCTACTCCATTCTTAAAAGCCTCAAGTATAAACACTGGGTCTACTCGCCCAGAACACATTACTCTAATAGTTTTTATATTAGCTGGGTACCTAAGTCTACTTGTACCAGCTAGGTCTGCTCCAGCGTAGCTACACCAGTTACATAGGAAACCAATGATGTTTGGTTCAAATTCTTCTCCCAAACAATCTTCACCTCCTAATCTCCTCTATTGTTGCAGCTACTACTCTTGGAATAGCTGCAGCAACATTTTCACTTAATTCTTCTTTAAACTCTATAGGTTCAGGGATCATAACAGCTATAATGATTATACTCCTTGGAATCCTATTCTCACCTAGTTTCCTCGCTAGAAGAATTGCCTCTATTAGAGATAGATTATGAGGATTAGAGGAACCTGTAGGTGGTAACTCCTTTAACTCTAATCGTTTAACCTCCCCAATATTATTAGGTGAAACCATTGCATCTACTATGATAGCTTTATCATACCCCATCATCATATCTAATAGGTTCATTCCACCTGTATATGCCTCTGTTATTGTAACCATTGGGTCATCAATAACTCTCTGTAACTCTCTAGCTATGTGTATACCGATACCATCATCACCCAGTATAGGGTTTCCAACTCCTATGATAATGGTTTTACCCAATTTTCCTCTCACCCTTTTTAGAGGTTTTGTCTTAGTGTATGTAGGAGTTTATGGTTGTGATCATATATTTTGACTTCTAAGGGCATTCCACCTGGCATGGTGTGAGTAGCACAAGCTAGACATGGGTCATATGCTCGGAAAGCCATCTCCACTAGGTTTAGTATTCCATCATCTACCTCACCATTCTTGATTACTCCTTTTGCAGCGTCTCTAATTGACATGTTGATGGCACTAGCATTATTTGTTGTAGCTACTATGAGATTTGCTTTCTCAACTAGTGCTTTCTCTGTGAGTTTATAGTGATGAATAAGGGTTCCTCTAGCTGCCTCTACTACTCCCACTCCTTCTCCTGGTTCACCCACTGGGTTTCTAATCTTCTTAGATGTTATCTCTGAGTCTCTACTAAGCTCGTAGGCTCTCTCTGCAGCATATAGTAACTCTATAATCCTAGCCCAATGATAAGCTAGAGTAGAGTTAACTGGTTTACCACCTAGTGTCTCATAGAACCTGTTATATTCTTTATCCGCTAGTGGTGTAGCCATACCCTCTGCTGCATTAAGTCTTCCAAGGGGTCCTACTCGATAGATACCACTGTTTTCTCCATCCTTAAACCCATTCCAACCTATACTCTTTAGATAAGGGAATTTTATGTAACTCCATCTCTCTACATGCTCCGCTATATATTTAGTGTAATCCTCTGCTTCGAAAACTAGATATTCTTCTCCTCTCTGGTTGGTAACCCTGATTTTACCATCATAGAAGTTAACCCTGTTTTTTTCATCTACCAACCCCATGTTATAGGTTTCTAGTTGATAAGGATCACTTTTGATGAGATCAACATATTTCTTGTTTTTCAAAACGATTTCATCGAATAACTCCAGTGTTTTCTTAGCGAATTCTATACAAGACTTCGACATCTCTTGTATATCTTTGGCTTCCTCTTTGGTTAACCCCTTGGATACTCCACCTGGTAAACCACATACTGGGTGTGTTGCTTTACCACCTAGTATAGCAGTGATTTTTTGTCCATAAGATCTATGTTTAATAACCTCTCTACCTATATCGAGCCCTGCTTTCTCTATTACCCCTAGTATATTCCTTTTCTCTGGTGGTGCATCTGGTCCAACAATAAAATCTGGTCCACCTAGATAATAGAAGTGGAGTGTGTGATCATATATCATATAACCCATGTAGAGTAACTCTCTGAGTTTCTTTGCAGCAGAAGGAGGATTTACATTGAAGGCTGCATCAAGTGCTTTTGTTGAAGCAAGATGATGCGCTACGGGGCATACTCCACAGATTCTACTAGTGATCTGAGGCATATCCTCTGCTCTTCTACCCTGTACAAACCTCTCAAATCCTCTAAGCTCAGGTACTTGGAAATAAGCATTAGCTACGTTTCCTTGTTCATCTAGGAAGATGGTTATCTTACCATGTCCCTCTAACCTAGTTATTGGGTCAATGGTTACAGTCTTCATCTTTGTTTCACCTTCCTATTGATGATAGCAGCAGGTAGACCATACTTGTAGAAACTCCCAACAGGGTCAACAATCTGCTCCAAGAGTTTATCTATCTCTTCTTCACTCATCTTATCCTCATTCTCCACTCCAAGTATTGATGCTAAAGCTGAGACCATCTTCGCTCCTTGGTCTCTACTATTCGGTAAAGCTCCTCCGCAACCAGTGCAGGGCATATTCGCATTGAGGCATCTAGCGCCACAACCTCCTCTAGTAGCTGGTCCCATACAGAGTATACCTTGTTCTAGTAAGCATTTATCTTCAATCTCCTCAACTTCATAGATGCGTTTAAGATTAGTTATCTTCTTCTCTGTCTTCTTGAATCTACATTCATCACATACTGATTTAAGTGGACCGATAACAGAACCCTTTGGTGGGAGATTTTCCTCAGCAATCAGATTTATCGCCTCTAGTATTTCCTCTGGAGTAGGTGGGCAACCAGGTAGATAGTAGTCAACATCAACAGTTTGATTAAGAGTTTTCACTGTATCATAAAACAATGGTAATGTAAGTTCTCCCTCCTCAACCTTCACCTCTGTTTGCGGAACAACTTTATCAGGGTTATCAGTTGATGGGTTATCGATGTATGCTACATTGAATACTTCTTCTCTATTCGCTAGGTTAGCAAGCCCGGGTATTCCACCGGATACTGCACATGATCCAAAAGCCACTAATACCTTTGATTTCTTTCTAAGTAGTTTAGCCATATGTTCTTGTTCCTCTGTTCTAATAGCTCCATTAAAAAAGCAGACATCGATGCTTTTATCCTTCATTGCTTCAACATCTTTATATTTTACATCTAATGCTACTGGCCAAAACACTATATCTGCTATCTCAACTACATCTAGGATTTTCTCATCTATATCCAGTACAGCTATCTCGCAGCCTCCGCAGCTTGCAGCCCAGTAGAATGCAAACCGTAGTTTTTTCTTACCTGTTTTTTTAACCATGTTATACTCACCGTTTGTTATCCATTTGAAGATAGGTTAGTATATAGAGGATGAGATAAAAGGGGTATCTACTTATACTCTATGAATGTTTCCCCTATAGATAGAGAGGTGGTTTGATGGTGATTGCACAGCTCAGTATATCACCCATAGGTGTAGGTGTAAGTTTGCATAGGTATGTGAGAGAGGTTATAAGGGTTTTAGAGGAGAATAATATTCGATTCCAAGTTAATGACATGTCTACTGTTGTTGAGGTTGAAGACTTGGATACCTTGTTCAGAGTAGTAAAAGAGGCTCATGAAGCAGTTATAGATATGAGTGCAGTAAGGGTTATAACAGAACTCAAGATTGATGATCGTAGAGATAAGAAGGTGCATCTTGGTGATAAAAGCAGAGTAGTTCAAGGTTAGAATAAGTTTTCCAAAGGAATAGAGAGGATATCTTAGGATGAAGATAAGAGTTAGTTTGAGGTATCATTTTAGGTGGATGAGACTATTTGAGAAAGGGATATAAAGGTTCGAGAAAAGTTGGGAAGAGAGGAAATGAATCCTCTCTGACAAGTTCCTATCTCTGATACTCATATAGGTTTCCCATTTATGTGATATACTTCGCTTTAAATAAGTAAGTACTCTAAAAGCCAATTTCTAGTTTTTTATTTGCAGGTTGTTAATGAGATTGAATCAGGGGTTTATTTATCCACCACCCTTTTCTCCTTCAAAAAGATTTGCTTTGTCTTGTATTTTTGTGTTTACTCAAGTCTTAGATTCCCGAGTTTCTATGCATTCAAATCCTCAAATTTGTTTAACTATTTTATTGGACAATATTTTTTGTTAAACTAATCTAATCAAAAAAACTGTTAAATTATGTTTTTCGTAACATTTATAAATTTTTATTATGGTTTGTTTGGAGGGAATTTGTATATGCGTGGGAGGAATTTGGTGTTGTTGTTTGGGACGCTGGTGATACTACTAGTGCCATCGTTGTCTATTGTTGTAATGGCTTCTTATGAACCACCAGATGGAACCAAAGAAGGGGATATAGTGTTGATTCAGTGGAAACAACCAACAGGGTCTTATACGCAATTGACTTGGCATCATGCAATGCTCTATATAGGAAAGTTTAATGGTGTTGATAGAGCTATACATGCACGGAAAGATTCTAGCGGAAGGAATGGTATCAGGAATGATACTTGGAGTTATGCTTTCAATCTTAACAAGCAGTACCATGGTGGTATAAAAAAGTGGATAATAGTAAGGGTTAATCCTCTAGACGATTATCCTCAAGTGTATCCCAAAGTGTTCAAATTTGCTGAAAAGGCTAACGTTACAGGTGCTAAATATGATCTCTGGTCTCAAACGAGTAGTTTACGTAAGCAAGTGAAGTCTCATCCAGATGTTAGTCCTG
>CAZCPZ010000082.1:0-6992 GCA_964499875.1 uncultured Thermoplasmatales archaeon
TCTGGATGAACTAGTATACCAGCGTTGTAGATTAAACCCCTAATGTTCTCATGTTGAAGAGGCATACCAAATATGATATAACAGTTTTTATCCACTGCTACCTTGGATAATTCTTTTATTGATGATCCATCTATTGGTTCCGCTAGGTCTCTAAGTTCATCTTTACATCCATAACCTGTTAATGCTACTTCCCCAAATATATATAAGTCTGCATCTTCTCTATCTATATAGTTCTTCATTTTCTCTAGATTCTTTTTCTTATCAGCAATCCTTGGTCTCATTGAGATAACTGCTACATCCATACATATATCCCCTTCTCTTAGTCTGTTAGAATCTTATTAAACACTACTTGTTTAACTGTTTCTAAATCTGAGTCTAGGTATATTGCTCCTATTAATGCTTCAAGTGCATTCGCTAGATTAGTTGGGTTTAGATAACCTTTTTGTTGCCTTTCTCCCTTCCCTAGTCTAAGGTATTCTCCGAGGTTTAACTCTCTTGCTTTCTCTGATAGCTTCCTATTATTCACTAGCAATGCCCTTCTCCTCGTTAACTCTCCCTCTGAGAAGAAAGCATTTGTTTTGTAGAGTTTCTCTGCTACTAGGAAGTTTAATATACTATCCCCTAGGAATTCTAGTCTCTCATTGTACTCTATTGGTTGAGGTGCTTCAAAAGCATATGTCTTGTGCGTTAAAGCATTTAAGAGTAGTTCTTTGTTGTTGAAGTGATAGCCAAGTTTCTCCTCCAGTTCCCTAAAATCTTCTTCCATGATGATCAACTCTCTCTTCCCTAGGGGTATACTCGAGGTTTTTTTATAATTCACTGTTGAAAAGAGATATATGGGAGTATAGAAGTTACTACTCTCGGGTCATCTATTACATCTATTAGATGTTTTTCGTCTCTAATGGGTCTATGTGTTATTATCCTCCACGTTCTCTTCTTTCCTATACCTGGTAAAGCTTCTATTGCTTCTCTAGGTGCAGTGTTTATATGAAGTGGGTATGGTATCGCTGTTACTGATCGATATCCATAGTCTATGATGGTTACCTCCATGAATCTATGTAGATCATATACTCCTATTATACCCACTAGTAATGGGTAACTACCTATTTGTCTACCAAAAGTTGTTTTACCAACTACTGTTTCCGTAAAGACTTCTCGTAGTATCGTTCCCATTGGTAGCATGTTTCTTAGCAGTGGCTTCTCCACTTCTTCCTTTATTTTTCTCTTGAACTTCTTGAATAACTCATGATGTCTCCTCATTATAGTATCTCCTATCTTATTCATTGGTGTCCCCATTAGTGGTATAACCTGTCTCAGGTTTATACGTCTAATCAATAGTTTCTCTTCTAGGATCCTCTTTAGGAACCTATAGTTTAACCTGAATGTTTTACTGGTTTCTCCTTTTAATCCAAATAGTAGGTTTATACCTGGTAGAAGCTCTGGCATACCATTCCAACCTTTCTTGGCTCCAATCTCATTTAGGATTCTAATTGCCTCTAATACCTCTTCTTCAGAGGCTTTTAGATTATTCTCCTCTATAACCCTTGGATCCACGCTTTCTACACCAAAAGCAGCTACATCCCCAGGTGTATGGTATCTTATTATTATCTCAGCGATTTCTCTACTCTCCTCTGGGTACCTAGCTATTACTCCGGGATTAGCATTATCTATATGTATTGTTTTAAACCTTGGTGTTACCTCATGTAAACCTTTGAAGAGTTCTTCTATTGCCCTTGGATTCGGTCTCGGGAATTCCTCTCTACCAGCATTATATGCCTTATACGAGAATATACAGGGTTGATTCCCTAGCCTTATATGTCTTAAACCATTAGTAGATAAGGCTTTAATCTCATCATGTATATCTTTTATGGGTCTAAAATCTGGTTTCCCATGTAGTGGCTCTATGCAGAATGAGCAACCACCTGTTATACTTCTAGGGCATCCTCTATATGTTTCTATCTCCGCTATCAATGCATCTGGATAGAAGGGGTGTTGTTTTATAATGGATGCTCCTAGTATAGCGTATTCTCTAATACTTTGTTCATTCTTTCTTTTCCCTGAGAAATCAATTGCTTCTAATTCTAGATTTTGGTTTAGTAGATTATATATTACTGTCTCAGGATCCCCTTTTACTATCCTATTGAATATTCTCTCAACTACATCAATATTCTTAGGCTTTAACCCTCCTTCAACTCCGAATCCATGTTTAGCAGCTGGTCCACATAATAGTTTAATAGGTTTCTTTATACTACCCAGGTATACCCTTATCTCCTCTGGTTTTACAGGTGTACCAGATAGGTATCTACCTGGTACAACCATACCAGCGATAACTACAAGTAAATCCACTTCCTTTAGATCCCTCAGGAGGAGTGGGTTTCTTCTTACCTGATCTATAGTATAGTATTTAACAATGTTAGAGGGGTTATCCTTCCATACTGCTCCAGCTATATATCTAGGGTATGTGCTAATATACGGTGGTACTCCCAGGCATGTTGGTTCATCTACATAGCCATCTAATACACCAACTGTAAACATGTCTTACCTATATGTAAGGAGGTGCATCTTTTTAAAGGATGATATTTCCAAGTTAAAAATAATTCTCCTGTTAAACTCATCTCTGTTTAAAACTCATATATGCTTCTTTTAATTAGAGGATGGAAAATGGGTGTGAGTATTTGGGATTGGAGGGTGTTGAATTAGATCTTGTTATCCTTCAAGAGATGCTGTGTCTCATCTTAGCTTAAACCAAGTCTTTTATTCTATTCACCTATAACCTGTATAATTATTCTCCTGCTTCTAGGTCTAGTATCTAGTTCTATAAACACTATTTGCTGCCATGTACCATGCACTAGGTATCCATCCTTAATTGGTATTGTGAGACTAGGTCCAAGTATACTAGCTTTGACATGTGATCTACCATTATCATCATGCCATGTTTCATGGTGATAATAGTATATATCTCTCGGTGCAATCCTCTCCAGTGCCTCTGGGAAATCTCTTTTTAAACCTGGTTCATATTCTATAGTGGTTACACTACCAGTTGAGCCTGGTACGAATACACACATTAATCCATTCTTAACCTCTGTTTTATCAATTAAACCTTGTAGTTTATCTGTTAGATCTATTATATCGTTTTCACCAGATGTTTTAAATCTTAGTTCCTCACTATAAACTTTCATTTAAATCACCCTATCCTAGGTAGATTCTTCTACCTGATGCATCTCTAGTATAGACTCCGAATTCTTCTAGTTTCTCTAAAACCTCATGGTTAAAAACTGGGCCATCTACGCATACTCTTAATCCTCTACCGATACAGCAGTGTCCACATACTCCAAAACCACATTTCATATACCTCTCTAGTGATGCTTGCAATGGTATATCTCCTCTATTGAGTAGTAGTTGTTTCATCATTAACTCTGGTCCACAAGTAACTATGAGTGAGAATTCTTCTTCCTTCAATAGTTTGATTGCTAACTCTGATGCAAACCCCTTATATCCTCTTGTTCCATCATCTGTTGTAATGTATACTTTTGCACCATTCTCTCTAAGTCTATCCTCGAAGAATAATTCATCTCTGGTTTTAACTCCTAGTATAACAGTTGCTTCTATACCATTTCTCATGGCTTCTTCTGCAGCTGGTGTAATCGTTGCAATACCTGTTCCCCCACCCACGAATAGTATGTGTTCACCAAATAAATTAAAACCACTACCGTATGGTCCCCTGACACCTATTTTATCCCCTTTGTCTAGTTTGAATAGTTGCCTCGTTGCTTCTCCAACTCTCTTAAATGTTACTCCCTTCAAGTCTCCTTTTATGAAGGAGGAACTCAATGGTATCTCATCTACTCCCGGGATCCATATCATGAAGAATTGACCTGGTGAGACATCTCCATGGTAACGGAATCTCAGGGTTTTAACATCTTTATTCTCAATCTTTATTTCCTCTATTGTTACAATTATTGGTTTATTCATCGATGAGCCACTCCAACAAGTTCCTCCAACTTGTTATATCCATGGTTTCTCATCCATGTTTTGATTTCATCACAGATTTTTCTAAAAACACTGTACCCATGGTAATATATACCTGTTCCAATCTCAACAGCTGATGCACCAGCCATTATATACTCTAATGCATCTAAACCATTTGTTACTCCACCTACTCCAATCACTGGTATTGATAACTCAGATGTTATCTCATACACGCATCTAACCCCTATAGGTTTTATCCCTCTACCTGAGTATCCACCTATCTTGTTTCCTAGGATTGGTTTACCAGTATCTACATCTATACTCATTGCTTTAACAGTGTTTATAGCTACTATTCCATCAACTCCTGCATCTACAGCAGCTTTAGCTATGGATACAATATCCGTGAGGTTAGGTGATAGTTTTGCAAACACTGGTATTTTAACTGTGTTTTTAACTTCTGAAACTATTCTACTAACTAGTTTTTCATCTTGACCAACTTCAAGTCCATAACCCTTTGCATGTGGGCAACTAAGGTTGAGCTCTATTGCATCTACTCCATATACTTGCATCTTCTCCGCTAACACAGTGAATTCCCTAGTTGTTCCACCGAAGATGCTACCTATAACTATTCCTCCCTCCTCTTTAACTTCTCTAATCTCCTCCTCATACTCATCTATACCAGGGTTTGAGAGACCTATAGCATTTAGTAATCCATACTCTAATTCTATAACAGATGGATTAGGATGCCCCATTCTAGGGTTTACACCGATGGATTTTGTAACTACAGCTGCTGCTCCATTATCAAGCGCTCTAAGCATACTACCAGATGTCTCATCTAATATACCTGATGCTAGAATAGTAGGGTTATCAAGTCTTATAGATGCTATAGTTGTTGAGATATCCATAAATCCTCTCCTCTCAAAGGAATAAATGGTTTACTATAAACCTTATCCCCTTGGTTTTTTCGTTAAAACGAAATGCTTATATAAACTCTGATTGTTGTAAGACAATGGAAGTATGGGGGAGTGAGAGATGATTGGTTTAGACTTCGTTAAACACGTTGATAAAGATTGGAGGAAACATGTCACATACATAGATGGTACACCATACACTGATAACTATTGTCCACTCAGTGGGGGTAGATGCAGAGGAGAAGACTGCATGTTCTGGAATGATGATACACATGTATGTGGTTATCTAACTCATAAAACTACGCATTCAACCATGTCCTCTCTAACTGAGTTTCTATTGAGACAAGCAACCACGAAATAAGAAAAATGTTTTCCATCAAAATAATAATTCTCATGTTTAATTACCCCTAGATAATTATAGAAGGGTAGTTTATATGTTTCTAGTTACTAAATGGTTTGGATGTTTCCTAATAGATGATGATAACAAGGTTGTAGAGCAAATCCTTTTCCCAGGAGACCCTATAGAGTTAGCTAAACGTTTAAAGAAGATTTATAGGCAAGAGGTTTTAGAGGAGGAGAGAAAGTTAGCAGAGGATAAACAAGTTATTGTTTTTGAGAGAAGACTTAGTTCCATAGGGTTATTTAAACCTGAAGCTACGGAGTTTAATATAGATGGTGAAGATCTTGGGTACTCTTCTACTCTACTACGTGAAGCAACTCTCTTACTAACGAGAGAGATGATTGATGAGCAATTAAGCTCTAGAGACTTTCAAGTTATTCAGATGATTGACGCCCTTGATGATTTGTTTCAGATAATGAATCTCCTCTCTGAGAGGATTAACTGTTGGAGTATCCTACCGGGTTCCTCAGAGCAGTTAATATCCCTCAAAGATTTAAGGGAAAGAGTGAATGATGAGATACATAAGCTGCAAAAGGAGATAACTAGAGTAGTTGAGGATATAGCTCCTAATACATCTAAACTAGTTGGTCCAACTATAACCGCTCGACTAGTATCACTAGCAGGTGGACTTAGTAAACTAGCTATGCTACCAGCCTCTACCATCCAGCTTCTAGGAGCAGAGAAGGCTTTCTTCCGCTACAAGAAGGAGGGTGGTAGTCCACCGAAGCACGGTGTATTATTTCAGCATCCAATCATAAACAAGGCTTCTCCATCCATTAGAGGTAAACTTACTCGTATACTAGCTAATGAGATCACAGTTGCTGTTAAAGCAGATGTATTTACAAAGAAGGATATATCAGATAAACTATTATCCAGGTTAGAAGAAAAAATTTCAAGTGTTGAAAAATCGGGGAAGGTTAAATAGTAGACAAGGTTTCTCTCTACTATAAGGAGGTTCTCTTGGATATGAGTGATATACGATCGGTGCTCCGTGATATGGGAGCAGTGTTTATAATCATTGGTTTTGTAACTCTTATAGCTCTCCTAGTACCAATATTCTTCGGTGAAGTTAAACCCAACACGGTTTTTGATGGTGTATTCCCATTGGTTTTAACAGCTTCTATATTCTTTGGAATTGGTTTACCATTATACTATTTCTTTTACCATGCTGATCCAGCGAATTTTAAGAGCGCTATGGTTACAGCTGCACTATGTTGGCTTCTAATCTCCTTGATCGGTAGCATCCCTTTCCTTCTAATACCCTATAATGTTAAAACCTTAGAGTTCATGGATCCCCTCTCTGCTTTCTTTGAATCCATGTCAGGGTGGACTGGTACAGGTTTAACGATGGTTGAGAATGAGGAACTTCTCCCTAAGACTCTGCAGTTTTGGCGTACATTTATACAATGGATTGGTGGAGTTGGAGTCATTGTTCTAACTTTATCTATCCTCGCTAGACCAGGTACTGGTTCCTATGTATTATATAGAGGGGAAGCTAGAGATCAGAAGACTCATCCCTCTATTATATCAACTGTTAGAACAATATGGTGGATATTCCTATTATACACTGCCCTTGGAATATCCGCTTTAACAATAGTTGGTTTAATAACAAGTGATGGTATGACACCTTGGGAGGCTCTTAATCATGCAATGACTGGTATTGCAACGGGTGGTTTCTCAGTTACAGATGATAGTATAGCTGGTTTCGGGCC
>CAZCPZ010000083.1:0-6946 GCA_964499875.1 uncultured Thermoplasmatales archaeon
CATCTAGACTATAAAGAAAGAATTCATCAACTCCCACAGAGTTGGATTAAAGAGGATTATATAGTTTCTCCTGAATTTAATAATGTAACAGGGTATTTTATTGGTCTAAAATATACCGCTGAACAAATAATGAGTATGCCTAGAGAAAAAATTAGAGAGAAAATACTAGAGTCATTGGTATATGCCCAAAATCAATTAGATGTTGAGCTTGTACAATTAGGTGCTTTAACCACATCTGTTACTCAGGGTGGGGAATGGATAGTTCAACAAAATAGATTTGATGGATTTGTGAACCATGGAGATAGCTATACCGCAGCAGTTACATGTCAATCTCTTTTTAAACTTCTGGAGGAACTTAAAATTGATTCATCTCATCTTAACCTTGCGGTAGTTGGAGCGTATGGAATAATAGGGGAGGCAGTGTCGAAGATTCTTGTCCCAAAGTTTTCTCATTCCATCCTTATTGGAAGACGAAAAGAAAAATTAGAGGAACTTTCAGAGAGATTGAAAGGAGATTTCGAGATTAGTACTAATCTCAAAACTCTCAAAGCAGATGTTATTATTACAGCTACAAATCATCCATCTGCGTTACTATCTTCAGGAGATCTAAAAAGAAATGCAATTATTGTAGATGTATCTCAACCACCAAATGTTTCCATGGATGTTTGCAGATCACGCCCTGACGTTATTAGAATTGATGGTGGTGTAGTTTCCCTTCCACACAAGATAAAACTTCCTTTACTTCCGGAAGGGAAAATATTTGCATGTATCGCTGAGGTTATAATGCAAGCGTATGGTTACATCCTAGATGAATTAACAAACTTTGGGAAACCTCTTGACTTATAAGATAGCACCTGTAGCTAATAGAGTGAGAAGCCCTTTGAGAAGCTTGTTTCACTATCTCACACAAGGAAAGTTTTCATCATCCGTACCTAATCATTTATTATGTAGAATTCATTTTATTTAGATTGAATGGGGATTAAATTTCTATCTAAACCTTGGTCTGAGGAGGAGAATCTAAGATGCCTAGATGAAGATGTTAGACGATGGTTTACCAAGAGGTTTGAGGGTCTTACTCCTCCTCAGAGATATTCTTTTAAACTGATTTCTATGAAGAGGAATGTTCTTATAACTGCTCCAACTGGTTCTGGTAAAACCTTCTCAGCTTTCATGGTTATACTAAGTGAACTCTTCAAGCTAAGTAAAAAACATGAGCTTGAGGATAAGGTTTATTGTATCTATATAAGTCCTCTTAGAGCACTTGATAATGATATCTATAAGAATTTATTGATGCCTCTAGAAGAGATTAGCAGGGAGATCAAGGATGGAGATGAGATTAGAGTTGGTATTAGAACTGGTGATATAACTCCTTATGAGAAACAGAAGCAACTTAGGAAACCACCTCATATCTTGATTACTACTCCTGAGAGTCTCGCTATAATCCTTAACTCTTATAGGTTTGTTGAGAAGATTAAAGATGTTCAATGGGTTGTAGTTGATGAAATCCATGAGCTTGCTTCTAGTAAACGAGGAGTGCATCTAAGTTTAACCCTTGAGCGGTTATCTGATTTAGTAGGAGATGATTTTGTTAGAATAGGTCTTGGTGCAACGCTTCATCCACTCGAAGAAGTTGCAAGGTATCTAGTTGGTTATGATAATGATAAACCTAGGGATTGTACTATAGTGGATGTTTCTTGGTTTAAACCCTTTGATCTCAAACTTGTTTGTCCAACTGATGATATAATATATGTTGATGCAGAGAAGCTTAATCAGTTGATGTATAAGGAATTAGAAGAGATAATTGAGGAACATCATACTACACTAGTTTTCACTAATACTAGATCTGGAACTGAGAGAGTAGTTCATCATCTTAAGCAATCTAAGAGGTTCCCGGAGGATAGTATAGCTGCGCATCATGGATCACTATCTAGAGGTATACGCTGGGAGGTAGAGAATAAACTTAAGAAGGGTGAGCTTAAAGCAGTTGTTTCATCAACTAGTTTAGAGCTTGGTATTGATATTGGTTATATAGATGTAGTTGTTCAGATTGGTTCACCTAAATCTGTTTCAAGGTGTGTACAGAGGATAGGTCGTAGTGGCCATAGCCTTGAGGATACAGCTAAAGGTATAATAATTGGGTTAGATAGAGATGACCTCGTTGAATGCGGTATAATGCTTAACTGCGTTAGAGATAGGAAGCTTGATAGGATTCATATACCTAGGAATTGTTTGGATGTACTTATACAGCATATAGTTGGTATGGCTCTAAATAAAAGATGGAGTGTAGATGAAGCATATAAACTAGTTAAGAGGAGTTACTGCTATAAGGATCTACCTTATGAGACTTTCCTCTCTGTACTACGCTATATAGCGGGACACTATGCTGATCTCGAAGATAGAAGTGTGTATGGTAAGATATGGTTTGATGAGGATGACAAGATGTTTGGGAGGAGAGGGAGGTATACGAAGGTTATCTATTATCTAAATATGGGTACTATACCTGATGAAGTGAAGGTAGATGTGTATAAACTAAAGCCTCGTAGATACGTTGGTAACATCGAGGAGGATTTCCTGGAACGGTTGAGACCAGGAGATATATTTGTTTTAGGAGGCAGTACTTATCAGTTTAGGTATGCTAGAGGTATGAGATGCTATGTGGAGGAGATGAAAGATGAATCACCTACTATACCAGCTTGGTTCTCAGAGATGCTACCTCTAAGCTATGATCTAGCGTTGGAGATAGGGAGGTTTAGGAGAGATATCGAGGGGCAACTAAAGAAAAACAAGGATTTAGAAGAAGTAGTTTCAAGGCTACCAGTGGATGATAGAGCGAAGAAGGCTATAGTTGAATACTTCCTCCTTCAGTATAGGTATACCAAGATTATACCAACAGATAGGAGGATAGTGGTTGAGAAGACAAGGGATTTAAGAGGTCGTAGATTACTAGTGTTTCATACTCTATTTGGTAGGAGAGTAAATGATGCACTCTCCAGAGTATTTGCAATAATTATTGGTAGGAGGATACGCTCTGATGTAGGTGTAACAATCAATGATAATGGTTTCTCTCTTATTCTACCAGATAAAGAATTTAGTGTAGAAGAGGTTTTTGAAGAAGTTTTCAATACTGATATAGAAAAACTTCTACGGGAGAATATAAGGAGAACAGAGTTGATGAAACGTAGATTCAGACATTGCGCTGCTAGAAGCTTCCTTATACTTAGAAACTATAAGGGGCATAAGATTAGTGTTAGGAAACAACAGGTTAATGCAGAGAGACTCATAAGGGTCTGCGAGGAGATAGACCCTGGTTTCCCAGTGGTTGAGGAAACATATAGGGAGATACTAGAGGATTTAATGGATATACATAGAGCAGAGGAGGTTATATGTAAACTTAAAAGAGGAGACATAGTCTATAGGATTATAGAGACAAAGCATCCCTCGCCTTTTGCTCACAATCTAGTGGTTTTAGGTGAAGCTGATGTGGTTTTAATGAAGGATAGAAGAGAGAGGCTCATAGAGTTACATGAAAAGATTATGAAGGAGATACCTACATATGATGATATATGATGATATAGAAGCAATAGAACCACACCCCGTTCTATACCTAGGGAGTATAGATGCTTTTATCATAGCTGATCTCCACCTAGGTTACGAGGTTTTATCCTCAGAACATGGTCTCTCCATACCAAAAATTCAATTCAAAAAAAGCATAGAGATACTAAATCAGGTTTTGAAGAAACAGAGAGCTGATAGACTAGTAATAGTTGGTGACCTCAAACATGAGTTCTCAGAGACGAGTTACCATGAGTACAAGGAGGTATCCAACTTCCTAGAATACATAAGACGGTTATTCAAAGAGATAATACTAATCAGAGGGAATCATGATACATTTATAACAAGAATAACGAGGAGATATGATGTAGAGGTATACGATGAGTTAGAGATGGATGATTATTTATTCATACATGGACATAGGGATAAAAGTATTGATTCAATAAAACATACTTTAATCTTGGGTCACGAGCATCCATCTATAGCATTGTATACAGAAATTGGGGTTAAAGAGAAGATAAAATGTTTCCTATACAATACCTACAAGGGTAAAAGGGTCATAGTTCTACCAGCTTTCAGCTACCTTGCACCAGGTAGTGACATCAACCTAATACCGAGAGAAGAATTATTATCACCAGTATTGAGGAGTATAGATATAGATGATATGAGGGTCCTTGGTATATCAGAGGGGGATAGATACCTAGAGTTCCCTAGGATTGGTAAACTAAGGGAGCTATACTATAGATAAAAATATTTTTAAATCAGAATCTTTTTCATTAATTTGGATTAAGAAAAACTTAGAGAGGGGGTTATAGATTAGAATGAGGTTGAATAAACGGTTTCAGATTTCAAGTATAATAACATTGGTGCTCTTAACGAGTATAACATATACTAGTATAGGTGAAACACTTCTTCAACCAAAAGTTGAGATACTCTACCCACCGGATAACGCTATTCTATTTAACCAAACCATAGTTGTTACAGGTTATGCATCTAGTGGAGAGGGGAATCTAACAATTATGATCTGGAGTGTTGAAGGAGAAATGGGGTCTTACACTAGGAACTCCACTATAGATCCACCTACTCACTTCATGAGTTTCATGATACCCATCTCCTTATTCCCAGGTGTAAATACTATAACTGTTACCTTCATAGATGAAAGTCACCTCTCAGGTAGTGACTCTGTAACGGTTTCATATATCCCAAATACTCCTCCAGATATACCAGTTAAGCCTTCTGGTCCAACTGCTGGTGAAGTTGGAGTAACCTATACATACACTACCAATACGAGTGATCCAGATGGAGACAAAGTAAGGTATGGATGGGATTGGAATAATGATAACATCGTTGATGAATGGAGTGGATACCTAGAATCAGGTAGCATATGCTCGGTTTCACATACGTGGAGTGAAGAAGGAGTTTATTATGTTAGAGTAAAGGCGCAAGATGAGCATGGATTAAATAGTGGTTGGTCTGAGAATCTAACAGTAACCATTGTATCCTCAACTAATCATCCACCTCTCACTCCAACCATAACTGGTCCCACAACTGGTAGGATAAACACTGCATATGAGTATACCTTTAATGCTGTTGATCCAGATGGTGATGACATCTACTATTATGTTGATTGGGGTGATAATACTAATAGTGGTTGGATTGGACCATATGAGTCTGGTGAGAGCATCACTTTATCCCATAGCTTCTCACTCAAAGGAACATATACAATAAGAGTCAAGGCAAGGGATACTAGTGGAGCTGAGAGTAACTGGGGTCAACTAATAGTTACCATGCCTAAACTCGGGCCTCTAATGTTCTTCATTAAAAACTTTATCCTCACTAGACTCCTCCATCTTCATATCTTCTGAGGAGGATGAAATCAAACCCCAGCGGGTTAACAAAAAAGTGGAAAGGAGAAGGTTATTTGAGGAAAATAATCCTTATCCCACTATTAATTCTATTTATAACCATGGTTAATGGATGCAAAGTTAGAGATAAACCCAGTATTATCTATGTTGATGATGATAACACCAATGGTCCATGGGATGGAACTATTGAGCATCCCTATCGATATATCCAACAAGCAATCAGTAATGCTTCCCCTGGAGATACCATAATAGTTGGAGAAGGAGAGTATAGAGAGAACCTCTATATTGATAAAACACTAAACATAGTTGGTAGAGAGAAAATCTCCACCATAATAGATGGAGGAGGAGTTGGAGATACAATTGTTGTTGCAGCAGAGAGAGTAGTCATTGAAGGATTCACTATAAAGGGAGGTGGTGAAGAAGAATGGTTTACATCTGGTATCAGAATCATTAAATCCAATGTTACAATAAGGAATTGTGTTATATGTGATAATAATCTTGGTGTATTCATAAAGAATGCTACTAATACCACTGTCTATAATAATGTTTTCCTTAATGATGGTATAACCTTCTCCATATATGATGAAGAAAAGATGCACCCATCTTTCTCCATAAAATATTTCATCCACAACCTATGGAATAATACATTGAATGGTAAACCTCTTTATTATTACCTAAATCAAAGACAAATCATGGTACCAGATGATGCAGGTGAGATAATAGCTGTGAACTGTAGCTACCTATACATCCATAATATATCCATAACTAATATGGATTTCCCAGTTATACTCGTCTCATCTAACCACTGCATTATACGTGACTCAACCTTCTCACTAAATGATGGAGAGATATGGTTGATAAACTCTGATTACAATTTAATTGAGAATAACCATATAACCCATAGCTTTCATGGTTTATGCCTAGATTATGACTCTGATAGTAACATTATAAGAAGTAACCTTCTAGCTTATAACGAGTATATGGGTGTAATCATCGAGTATCACTCCAATAATAACTGGTTGGAGAAGAATAACTTCATAGGGAATAGGTGGTGTAATGCTTACTTCATTCAATCACTTCGAAATCATTGGTATTCTAATTACTGGGATGACTGGGTTGGTGTGAGATATGAGAAGCTGAGGTTGTTACCTAAAATCATTTTAGGTGAACTAATCGAGGGGTGCCCTCTTCGATTCTTTGAGTTAGACTACAATCCATCCATTAACCCCTACCTAAACTAGGGTTCCTTAAAAGGAGAAATGTTTTCTACTCGACGTAGCCACTACATTAGACCTGTGAAGTTAACCATTGGTTTAACCATAATAGATAATTATTCAGTGAATCTACTTTCCCTACCAGTAGCATTAACCATCTACATCTTATCCATATTATCTGGTAGAAACATAGCTTATCTACTACATGACTCTACTTTGATTAAGAAACAAAATAATGATAAATTGTTCCAGGAGGGTTGATTACTCTTTGGTTCACAATATTTATATCCGCTGTGATACTCTACACCTTCATGA
>CAZCPZ010000084.1:0-6906 GCA_964499875.1 uncultured Thermoplasmatales archaeon
TTATAATCCTTATGGTTGGGATGACCATTGTAATCTTGATCCAGATGATGATGGTTTAAATAATGTAGAGGAATGCTACACTGATAAATATGGTTCTAATCCCTTCCATAAGGATATATTCCTTGAGATTGATTGGTGCTCCTCCTTATCTGAAGAGTTAAACGAAGAGGTTTATAGGCTAATGGATTCTATTAAAAGAGTTTTTGAGGAACATGGTATCACTCTTCATGTTGACCTAGGAGGTATGGGTGGTGGAGAAGAGATTCCTAGATTAGAGTTTTCTCAGTACTCTTATTCTCTTCTACCTCACCTCTATTGGAAGCATTTCCTACATGGAAACCCTTTGAATCCAAGGAAAGGTGTTTTTCATTATGGTGTTATATGTAGCTATTGCCCTGATGTGAATTTTCCTTTCATCGGGTGGGATAACCTAGATTCCTTTGCAGTCTCTGTTGAGTGGCTTCACTCATTTCACCCTCTCATCCCTAGGGAAAGAATTATCGTCGGTGCTATTCTTCATCATCTAGGGCATACTATGGGTTTAATAGCTGATTTATATGGTGGTATCGATAATCTGGATACCTTGAAGGTTTTCTCTTTGGAGTGGTGGAAGTATATAAACTATAGGAGTTGTATGAATTATTTCTATAAGTTTAAGGTGTTATCCTTCTCAGATGGAGTTAATGGAGAAGGAGATTTCAATGATTGGAGTCACTTAGATTTCAGGTTTTTCAAGGATAGTGTCTTCTCAAGTTAGAATTCTTCTCCTGGTAGAAGAATTGGTTTTCCCTCCTCTGGTTTTATGAGGAATAGTATTAAACCTATCACCCCTGGGATAAAGTTTTTAACTAGGAAACCACTGAGTGACAAAACAAAGGCTATCTCAGATGGAACTCCATACTGGGATAGTAAAATCACAAATGTTCCTTCTCTAACCCCTAATCCCCCTACTGTTATAGGTATAGTTGTTGCTAGTACAACGGATACCACACTTATAACTATGAATTCCAAGTAAGGTATTGTAATATTGAAAGCTTGAGCTAAAACATAGACTTGAGAGGCAGCTATTGTCCAAATAATGAGTTCTAGTATGAATGGTAGTATGAGTTGATTTAAACTTGGTAGATCCTTGTAGAGTAGATCAATTATTTGATCTAGGTTTTTATGATACTTATCTGGTAGAAAGGGATAGATTAGTATATGAAGGAATCTACTACCTCTCTTCTTCTCCATGAAGAATATGAATGCTGAACCATAGAATAATAGGATTATAACCAGTATAGGTAGTAAACCTGGGGTTAGATTAATGTAGATGAGGGACCCTACGGTGGCAAGTATGATTCCACCTATTATACCAGAGGTTGAATCTATGAAGGAGTTTGCGATACATTTCTCTATGGATTCCCCGCTTCTCTTCTTCATATAGTATATCCTAACATGTAATCCAAGTGCTCCTGGAGTAAGGCTTGCATAGAATAACGACATTAGAAATAGTTTTGCAAGATAGATGCAGGGGAGGTTTATTCTTTGTTTACTACTTATATACCACCATTTGTAGGTAGCTAGTAGGAGTTTAGGTGTAAAAACAAGTAGAGCTGCAATATAGTATAGTGGTGGAATCATAGAGAAGGTGTAGGTGATCCTATCTAAACCAATATCTAGGATTATGTATATGAAGAGTATGACCCCTGTTATTGGAACTATTCTACTTAGTTTCCCTGCATCTATTATAGGAGACATTATAGTTGAGGGTTATTAAGCGAATATTTATATAACCTGTTGCTCTGAGATAAGGAAGGTTTTTATTCCGATAGAACCTTGTATCCCTCATCTCTAGATACATATGAAACAACGATTGGTGGAGGTTTAAGAGAATTCCCTGGGTTTTTAATCTCTTCCACCTCTATGACGTTAACTGTTACATCTGAACCAACTTTCTTCTCATAGGCTTCTCTTATTTTCTCTTTTATGGTTTCAACTGATGGACCAACGTCTCTTAAATCCTCATCTATAACAAGTAGTATCTCTATCTCATGTAGGTTTTTTTGTACTACTTGGTATTGCTTTACTTTAAATGTTCCTAGTTCAATCAGTATGGGTGTGATGAAGCAGAATGCACCAGGTGGAAAGACTTTACCATTTGGTAAAACAATGTTTGCTCTTAATCTTCCTTCTACTCCGCCTTTTATAACCATGGTTTTTAACCCACAGGAACAATCAACATCTGTTAGTAATGTAACCCAATCATCCATCCCTGTGTATCTAATAATAGGTGTACCACGTCCCCATAGTCTAGTTAAAACGATATGCCCTCTCTCTCCTGATGCCACGGGTTCCATATCATCATCTACTGCTTCTATGTAGAAGAAATCCTCGTGTACATGCCATATACCTTGTAGGCATTCGAAAGCTATATCTGTTCCTGCTTCAACAGAAGGATATATGTTGAGCATTCTACATTTAAAAGCATCTTCTACGTATCTTCTTGTATACTCATCTAGCATTGCTCCTCCTGTCCAGCATATCTTTGGATTCACATTATCTCCATACCCCTTCCTCTTTAAGAATGCTAGGTGTTGAAAAACAGCTGGGTAACTCATGATTAAATCTGGTTTGAATTCATTTAATCTCTTCATTATCTCTTTTATGGGGGTGCTAACATCTATGTTGAGATGGTTTTCAAGAGAAACTATGGGTTTTATGTATGGTTGGAAGTGTTCTCTCACAACCAAGTCTATTCTACGTGGCGTGAAGTTTCCTATGTGAACGAAACGTAGATTCCTCCAGTTTAGTTTCAACTCTTTTACCTCTCTCAGTATAATAGTGGAGGATTTACCTATGGTGTAGAAGTCTGTGTATATGCAAACAGGTTTCCCTGTGGTTCCACCTGTGCATACCTCATACTTATCCTTCTTTTTATAACCAAATGGTAGGAGTTTATCTGGGAAACTTGATCGTAAATCTTCTTTTGTTATGAAAGGTAGTTTATGGATATCATCTATGTTTTTTATATCACTTGGTTTAACACCTGCTTCTCTATATTTCTCATGGTATAGAGGGATAGTGTAAGCGTATCGTACAATTTTTTTTAATGCCTTACCTTGATATCTCTTAAGTTCCTCTGGGTTGTATCTCCTTAATCTGTTTGGATCCAGTAGATAACTTTTGAGTAAAGGTATACCCATGAAGGGGTTGAGCAAAGGATTCATCTGTAAACACCTGTGAAATTAACGTATGTTAGATCATTTGTTGTCTTATAAAATCTATGTCTTATTCTTCTTTAACCTCTGGGTATCCTTCTCCTTTTGCAAGTTCAACTGGTATTAGATCATAGGCTGATGGCGGTAGGAGATCCTGTATTCTAACGAGTAGTACTTGACTAAGTGGGAATTGTATAACCTTCTTCTCTTTTTTTAATCCTTTAACTATGATTTCAGCTGCTCTACTAGCTGGTACTGCTCCTACTCTATGGTAATCTTTTATCATAGGTGTTTCTACGGAACCTGGTTTAATGGTAACCATGGATATATTGTATCTCTGTTTAGCTTCTGCTCTTAGGCTTTCCATTAACCAGCTTACAGCTGCTTTACTAGCTCCATAGGCTCCCCAACCTGGTACTCCTCGTTTATCTGGTAGTGTTGATATAGCTGCTATCATACCATTCCTCTGTTTCTTCATAACCGGTAGGATTTGTTCTATGAAGTATACTATACCCATGAAGTTTATCTCCATGGATTTCTTTATTATACTACTATCAAATGTTTGAATAGGGTTAGGTATTAGTACCCCTGCTGTTAGTATAGCAATATCTATTCCCTTGAACTCTTTTATCATATAGTTTACTGCTGCTATGACATCTTCTCTATTACTAACATCGCATTTCTTATAGATGCATTGTGTGTTATCATTGGTTAACTCCTCTGATATCTCCTTGAGTTTCTCTTCTCTCCTAGCGAAGAGAGCTAGTTTACAGCCTTCTTTTGATAGTATCTTCGCTATCTCATAGGCTATTCCACCTGTTGCTCCAGTTATAAGGATTCTTTTATCTTTAAACTCCATGAGTATAACACCCTCTAGTTTGGAGTCGTACCTAGTTGATTAGATAAAAATTTTTCTCATGGAAACCTAGTTATGTTGTTTCTCCATATCTCCGCTACAGTTGGATTCTCTGCTGGGGGCAAAGAATTTTTGTTTAGATACTATAATTAGAGTTTACCAGTAGAGAGTATATAAGAAAAACGGTCTATAAAGTTTAGAGATATATTTTTGTTTTTATGTATACATTTTTTCTTGTAGAGAGGCTAAGTGTTTTATTCTTTTGAGCATATTTGGGTGTGTACTTAGTGCCTCCATTAGTTTATCTGCTGGACTGAGTTTTATCTTCTTTGTTTGTAGTACTCTTAGTTCCTCTGGATCTATGGTTCCACTCATATCAAGATCTATATCTCTTAGGCTTCTAATCTCATCTAGTGCTCTAGATGGATCATTTAGGAAGAAGGCTTTCATTCCCTCTGCTTGTTTAAGTGTTTGTTTTGGTATTCTAGCGCTACCAAGCGCTAGCTTGTAGAGTGCTGTAGCTAGATGATGTGGTTGGTTACCAAGCTCTGTGCTACCTAGGTCAGCATAGTATTCTCTTATCCTGGATCCGTACATCACTAATAGACTCGTTATGAAGTATAATACTAGGGCTGCTAATCCTACTGCTAGCATTGCTCCACTATCTCTTTGTCGTCTACTAAACATGCCACCCCAGAAGAAGGATAGGTATAGCATGTAGCATATCATTGGTACTACACTTAGTAGTGTGATAACTGCTACATCTCTATGTTTAATATGAGATATCTCATGTCCCAATACCGCTTTTAGTTCATCATCACTTAGTAGTCTTAGTATACCTCTTGTTACGCACACCCTTGCATCTTTCTTTGTTCTACCAAAAGCGAAAGCATTTGGTATCTCTAGTTCTGAGATACCTATCCTTGGTGTAACTGGTAAACCTGCTTTCTCTGCTAGTTCCTCAACCATCTGATAAAGCTTCGGTGCCTCATTCCTTGATATATATCTTACTCTCATTGTCCATTCAACGGTTTTGGGTCCAATGAGGTATTGTATAAGTACCATTAGTACTCCTAGTCCTAGGAATAGTATGTAGAAGGTTGTTCCCCTAGCACCTAGTAGGTATCCTATACCAACGATTATCCCATATAGGATTGCGAACATTAAGCCTACTAGGAGGTATAATCGTAATTGTAACCACATTACCTCTCCACCAACCTAGTTAATACAATGAGGTTATATTTAAAGATTGTAGAAAATCTAGAATGAGAAAATAAATTATTTTAAAAATGTTTAGGTTATTATAGAGTCATCTTAAGGAGAGATCTTAGGATGAAGAAGATTATGGTTGTTGATAATGAACCTGATATCGTTGAGTTAACTAAGACTCTACTGGAGTTAGGTGGCTACCAGGTTATCACTGCTTATAGTGGTGAGGAATGCTTAGATAAACTTGGGAAGGAAAACGTTGATCTAGTGCTTCTTGATATTATGATGCCTGGTATGAGTGGCTGGGATGTTTTTGATCAGATTAAGAGGAGGAATATCGATACTAAGGTTGTTTTCATGAGTGTCCTCGGTGTCTCTGAGAGTCGTAAACAAGCATTGATGAAGGAGGGACTCGCAGGTTATATATTGAAGCCTTTTGATAAGGATACCTTATTGAGCGAAGTTGATGCATTACTTAAAAGCTAGTCTATTTCTTCTTGTGTTTATACAATGCTATTACTGTTATTACTAGGAGGATTACTACTACTATTATTATGAGAGGAACCCAGTTGTTAGAAGGTTTTTTCTCCTCTGAGAATGGTTCTTTCTCTATCACTGCAAAGTATGCAACTTGATTAGTTGTTTTGTAACCTAGTTTCTCAGCTGTTATAGAAAGCTTGTATGATCCTGTTTGATTAGCTTTAAAGTTGTATGGTAGAGTTATCTCTTTTGTATAATTGTTTGGATATACCAGTGAACCTGTTACAGTTAGGTTTTCAACTGAGGGGTTGTATCCTATATATATTCTCTCGTTGAGTAGGAATACATCTTTTATATATTCATAGTTGGAGGTGTTAGATAATAGTATGTTTATACTCATAATTTCTGGTAAACCTGTTATAGTGTATCTAACTTCATCCTCATATAATGTAAATCCTTCTTCTAGTAGTTGAGCAGTTAAAACATAGTTTCCATTCACCATGAAGTCTGTAACTGTTTCATTATAAACTGTTATATTCCTTGTCTCCCCTGGTTGTAGAGTTATGGTGTATCGCCATGCAGAGGGTGGATACTTATCATCCTCTTCCACTAGTGTAACCTCTATATCCATTTCTTTCTCTACAGTTAAAGTATTTTTGATCTCTAGGGTTACCACTATTTTTTCACCGGGTTGATACTCTGTTTTATCTATATGTAGTCTGAATATATGTGCTGAGGCAAGAGGTGTTGATAGCAGGATTAAGAAGAGTAGTAGTATTGATATAGTTTTTCTCATTTAACCACCCAACCTCAATTATTTTCTTTTTGGATGTGATAAAGGGTATAAACTATGGGGTTATTATATTTAGGTTACACATTTTCCCATGATGTAATGGTAAAACCCTTTATTGTATCTAGATGTTATGATACCAGTTAATGTTAACCTACTATGGGCTGTTAAATTGGGTTTCTTCTCCTACAAAGTATTTTATGAAGAATTGTGTAGTTGTAGGTGAGTAGTTAAGAGCTTTTAACCATACTATGAAGGTTAAACCCATCTCAAATAACCCTAAACCACTGGGTGGTTATCGCATAAGTGGTGCCTGGTTAAGGTATAGTAGTGAGATAGGTATTAATCCAAAAGAAAAATTGAGGAGGAGT
>CAZCPZ010000085.1:0-6856 GCA_964499875.1 uncultured Thermoplasmatales archaeon
GAATGAGGAAACTAGCTAAGATACTGATACATCACTCATTGGAACTTAAAAAAAATGATTTATTTCTGATAACTGGAGGATACTCAGCGCTTCCACTTATTAAAGAAGTGTATATAGAAGCATTAAGAGTAGGGGCTCACCCATATGTTAAGATTGGAGTAGAAGAGCTTTCTGAGTTATTCTTCAAATTAGCATCTAAAGAACAACTAACTTATGTGTCACCGATCACGAGATACGAATTAGAGGAGATCAATGCAAAACTAGGGATTCTAAGCCCAGAGAATACAAGGTTTATGACTAATATAGATCCAGATAAACAAGCTATTAGAAGTAAATCTCATCAAGAGTTACACAAGCGATTCCTTGAACGAGCAGCTAAAAACGAGCTTAGATGGTGCCTCACTCAGTATCCAACAAATGCTGCAGCACAAGATGCTTCTATGTCACTAACAGAGTATGAGGAATTCATATTCAAAGCGGCACATATAGATGAAGAAGACCCTATAGAGTTCTGGAGAAAAGTTGGAAGGGAACAGGAGAGATTGAAAAAAATACTTGAAGAGAAAAACACTATACATATCCTTGCTAAGGATACTGATTTAACCCTCTCAGTATCTAATAGAAAATGGATTAACTGTTATGGTAAACAGAATTTTCCAGATGGAGAAATCTTCACTGGACCAATTGAAAACTCAGTAAACGGATATATCTCCTATTCCTTTCCAACTGTATATGGAGGTAGACTAGTAGATGATGTAAAACTATGGTTTAAAGATGGAGAAGTTGTTAAAGCTGAAGCTACAGTGGGGGAAGAGTTCCTTCAAACAATGATTAAAACAGATGAGGGGGCTAAGAGAATAGGTGAATTTGCCTTTGGTACAAACTATGGTATAGTAGATTACACAAAGAATACTTTATTTGATGAGAAAATAGGTGGAACAATACACCTTGCTCTTGGAAGTGGATACCCAGAGACGGGGAGTAAGAATGAATCTAGTATACATTGGGATATGATGTGTGACCTAAGGAGGTATGGAGAAGTATACGCGGATGATGAATTAATATATAGGAATGGTAGATTCCTAATCTAGAAAAACTTTAAGGGAAAACAATAATATTTTGAATCCATATTAACCCTTCTTTTGAGAAGATATGTGTGGAATCGTTGGAATCATTGGTAATAAACCTGTTTCTCGTCTAATATACCACAGCTTATTTGCAATACAGCATAGAGGACAATCCTCTGCTGGTAAGCTAACCTATGATGGAAACATCCATGTTGTAAAAGATGTTGGGTTAGTCAGAGATATCTTTAATGAAGAGAAGAAGATTGATACACCAGGTTTTGTTGGTCTTGGACACACTAGGTATTCAACTGCCGGTTTAGATGATATAGAATCTTTGAAGCGGAATGCTCAACCAGAATACGTTGTTAATCCATTTCTAGCTGCTGTACACAATGGTAATATAATTAATTGCTCTGAGATAAAACGTAAAACAAAACGTGTACCTAGAACAGATTGTGATATCCAATGCCTGCTCCTACCAATGGCGGACCAACTCTATAAGAAAGAAATCGATGTTGATATCATATTTGATGCAAGTGAAAACGTTATGCAGATGGTTAAAGGTAGTTACTCTAGTCTCTTCCTAACAGATTCAGGGGATAATCCTTTTCTCTTTGCATTGACTGATCCATGGAAGATTAGACCACTTGTTTTAGGTGAAAAAGATGGAGCACACTGTTTTGCATCTGAAACTAGGGTGTTCAAGAAAATAAATTTTGACTACATAAAAGATATACCTGGTGGATCAGTAGTAGCTATAGATAAAGAAGGAAACATCTATGAGAAGAGGATCATCAGAAAGAGAGAGAAACCCTGTATGTTCGAGTTTGTATACTTCGCTAAACCTGATTCCCGTATAAAAGGTAGATCTGTTCATGATATAAGAGTGAAACTAGGGCACGTACTTGCCAAGAGATACCCAGTGGAAGCTGACATAGTGGTACCAGTACCAGAGTCTGGTAGAAGATACGCTCTTGGCTTCTCTAGGGAATCTGGTATACCACTGGATGAAGGTATCATGAAGGATAAAGCAGAGCGTTCCTTCATACAGCAGAAACAGGAGAGTAGAGATAAGATAGTTGAAGAGGGGTTATCTTATCTTCGATCAGTTCTTGAAGGTAAAAGAGTAGTTCTCGTAGATGATTCCATTGTTAGAGGAACAAATGTTCGTAGATTGGTTGAGGGTGTTAGGAGAGCAGGTGCAAAGGAAGTACATATAAGAATAGGTTGCCCACCTCTAATTGCACCATGCTACCTAGGAATAGATATGAGAAGTAAAAAAGAGTTTATAGCTAGGGCAGCTGATGGTAGAATTAAAGACTGGGAGGAGATAGCTAAGGAGGTTGGAGCAGACTCCCTGGCATATGTGAGAGTGAGGGATTTAGAGAGAGTCATCGGTTGTGATATATGCAAAGGATGTATAGACTTCCCAAATGGTTATCCAAAGGAGTTGAGAGATGATGTAATAGAGTTGTTTAACAAGGATAGAGAGGGTAAGAGAGCCTACGAGGAGTAAGGATATGATAGAGATACCAGTTGGTAGTATAGAGGAGCAGATACTACGTATTCTACAAGAAGTATACCCTATTACAGTGGAGGAGTTAGAAGAAGAATTAAAGATTTCTAGGAAAGCGATTAAAGTAGCTTTACATAAACTCCAGATGAAAGGGATTCTTCAACTAGAACCATTACCTGATAAAACATATATTAGGTTGCTGAGGAGGGATTTTAAGTTTATTCAGAAGAAACGGCAGTACCGATTCATTAAACATCGTCGCTATCAACGTAATGTAACTCAGAGAGATGACAACGAGGATAATATAATGTACGTCTAGAAATCATTTGAGTAAGACTCAACTACATTAACCCATATTATTGGAATATCTTTTGGTATCTGTTTCCTCCTAGGTTGCCTCAAACACCTCTCACCACCCATGTTTTCTTTAAAACCATGTATATAAAGGATTGGTGGAAATTTTACGTTTACAATCCAACCCCGCTATCCACCTATAATTTGAATTACATGACCATCTATTATTAGAAACTCGACTAATTCACCACTCCGTTTGAGTTTACTTAGAGTATTATAATCAAGTAGATGTTCATATGTTGAGACAACTCTGCTTCCAGTTGGAGACCAACCACCTATCTCCACTCTATCAACACTGAAATCCTTTACGCTACCTAGTATTGTGAAAGACTCAGCTCTTGTGGTAAAGGAACAAGAGGTACACTCAATAACAGTATCATAAGCAGTATATGGATTCTCATAGTCCTCAATAGGTTCAGCTTGAATCAAAACCAGGGGGTTACCACACTCAGGGCAGCGGAGAGAATGAGAATCCTCTCTCCATAACTTGGAAAGGATATCAAATTTATGTTTGCTATAGCTTTTTTCCACTTATTCCTCTCTCCCCTTACTCTACAATCTAATATTACCCTCTCCTTCCATAAATAGTTTACGGGGAGTTAAAAACAATATTTTTACTAGAATAAATAAAAAATTTTTACATGGATGTAAGATTACACCATTTAACTAGTGAGGAGTGGTATAATGAGGATTATAACTTTACTCACAGATTTTGGATCAAAGAGTGGTTACGTAGCTCAAATGAAGGGAGTAATAACATCTATAACTCCATCAGCACGTATTATAGATATAACTCATGATATTACTCCTCAGAATATAAGAGAGGCATCATTTATCTTGAAAACAACTACTCCATACTTCCCAGTTGGGAGTGTACATGTAGTAGTAGTTGACCCCGGTGTGGGTACAGAGAGAAGAGGGATCGTTGTTGTTACTCGCAAGAATATACTTGTTGGTCCAGATAATGGTGTATTAATGCCCGCTGCTCACCAAGCAGGGGATTTCATAGTTTATGAGATAAAAAATAGGGAGTATATGCTCAATGAAATCTCAAAAACGTTTCATGGAAGAGATGTATTTGCACCAGTTGCTGCTCACATCTTAAGAGGAATACCCTTTGAAAGTATAGGACCCAGGATTGAAGACTATGTAGATCATCAGATTTGGAAAGCAGTATTCTCAGATAAAGAGGTATATGCTATTATACTTCATGTTGATCGATTTGGAAATCTAGTTACCAATATAGATGGAGGAGAATTCATGGAAAAAATAGGTTTTGGTGATAGAATCAAATTAGTCATCCATGGAGAGGAGAGAGATGTAAGATTCATGGAGACATATGGATATGCTGAGGAGGGTGAAGCCATAGCATTAATAGGTAGCAGTGGTTTCCTAGAGATTAGTATAAACCAAGGTGACGCCTCTAAGGAGTTTAAAGTTAAACCTGGTGACCACTTGAAGATATCTTTTAGTTAAAAAACCTTAATTTCCTCTGAGATAGTTGTATATTTGTTATCGCCTAGATAGTATACGGGTTTCACCATGGTGTTATCTAACACATCCTCTGGAAACGCCTCTTCATCCACTATTACCTCCTCTACCTTACCTATAAAGAAAGTGTGGTCACCTATAGTAATCTTCTTGTAAAGAGAGCAACCAAGGTGGGCATAACATTCCTCTATTAAAGGTGTCCGTATGTTCTCAAAGGATCTAAGAGTTAAACCTGTCTTTGCAATTTTATCTATCCTTTTACCGCTACAACTCCCGCATAGATGGAGTTTATCAACTAATTGAAATGGAGCAAAATTTACAACAAACTCCTTTGTTTCCTCTATCAGACGATGCGAATACCTCTTAGGGGAAACCGCTATACCATAGAGTGGAGGATTAGAGGAAACAGGTGTATGCCAAGCAATAGTTATAATATTTGTATGCCCCTCTTTATCTATACATGTCACCAACACCGCCTGTAGAGGATAAGAGTAATGATAGTATTTCCTAATCACCCTCTTATGTTTCACTCTTTATCACCCTCCATTATGAGTACTGCATCTAGTAGACCATGTCCATAGTTTATACAGCCAAAAGATGTGAGATAATCCTTTTTATCTAGATAGTATTTTGAGTCATCATAGTATTGTTTGGCTAATTCTATAATCCGTTTCTTCTTGGAATTCAAATCTTTGTATCTAATCTTCTCAAAGTTTTCCTCAAAGAGTTTTATATCCTTCTGTATCCTAGAGGTTTCATCATCCATTGAGGTATTGAATAATGAAACAATATTTTAAATCCTCTCCATCTATAGCTGTACTCCACCTAATAGCACTGAAGATACGACACAGAGAGTAGCAGTAACAATACCTACTGCAAGCATTTGTAGCCCGTATTTAATCATACTCTCCTCACTGATCTTTGCCAAATACACTCCTAGTAGAACTAGTAGTAGAAGTGTTATTGTTATACACATGGAGAAAGCTGTTTCAACCGAGAAGATAGATAACTCCACTAAGAAGAAAGGCGACACTACGAGCATTGCCGCCAGAGCGGGAGAGACACCATCTACTATAGCAACAAAGATGGTAGCGAATCTGTAAGATTTATAGTGTAAACCATCCTTTAGAGTAGTTAACATAGCTCTCTCTAGCTCTTTAAGTTTTCTAGTTCTCTCTGCTTTCTCAGTCATATATGCACCACTTATACCAGAAGCACCCATAGCTATTGACCCGGAGATAGCAGCACTTATAATAGGTAGAGGATCTAGTATCCCTGCAAAGTATGCTCCTATAACTACACCGAGCATTGTTAATGCTCCATCAAAAGCATTCATAACGAAATATCTCCGAGTGATAGGAGCAACCTCTGATACCTCATAATACCTACGCCATCTTCTAAGAATCCCTTGCACCTTGGATGCTTTATTATTACTCATCTCTTATAGATCGAAATAGGAATAGAGGCTTAGAGTTTAAAGTTTTCCTGAAGAGAAGACATGTCAAAAAATCGTTTAATACCCGACAAAATAGAAAGCTATTTAAATCCTCAAAACCACCAAATATTATAATTCAATGTATATAAAAATGGTGTTTGTATGAAGAGAAGATGGGGTAGAGAAGATCAAAAGATAGAGTTAATCCTAGAGGATATACTGAGATCACGGGCAAAATCTAGGATGTATCTATATTTGCTAAAGAATAAAGGAGCAGAGACATCTGATATTATAAATGAAACAAAACTCCATCCCAGTACAGTTAGAGAAATACTCCCTCAGATGTATAATGAGGGAATAATAACTAGGGAGAAAACCTCACGAGGAGGGGTTGGAAAAAACCCTTATAGATACTACCCTCTTAATCCAATTCAACTATTCAAGAAATATATATTGGAGATCGAGGAGAGATTAAACAATGTTATACAGTTTTCCTCAGAGGATAAAACAGAGGCTGGTATAGAGATAAAGATTGTTAGATGAGTAGTATGAATCTAAAAACACTCTCTAAGATACTAGTTACTCATCCAAAACTCGTTATATTAGGGTATACTCTCCTCACTCTAACCATAGGTATCCAAGCTCAGAATATCTACATGGAATCTAATCTATTAACTTTTCTACCATCTGATGATCCAGCAGTTAGATTATGGGAGAGGATAACAGAGGAATTTCAGCTTGGTTCAACAATTATAGTGTATGTAGAGGCAGATGATATAAGAGATCCAGAGGTTTTAAAGGAGATGGATAGAGTAGCATCTAGTCCACTCGTAAATAAATTCGAGAACGACAAAGGGATACATGATGGGATATACTCTGTTAGAAGCTTAGCAGAGTACATAAAGAAGGAGAATGCTAAACCTCCGATACCCGGTGGATTAGGTGGAACAGGAAGATTTGAGATACCTGATGATAAAGATCTAATAGCTCAGT
>CAZCPZ010000086.1:0-6784 GCA_964499875.1 uncultured Thermoplasmatales archaeon
GTTAAGGAGATCATGAGTTCTCCTCTCATCATAATTGATCCATATAAATCTATAGAGGAAGCTATGAGAGTTATGGCTAGATGCAACATTCGTAGGTTACCTGTTATAGAGAATGGTGAACTCGTTGGTATAATCACTCAGAAGGATATAACTCGTATATCCCCTGTTTTATTGGAGATGCTAAGGGAGTTCTCAGAGAGTGATAGACAAGGTTACCTTAGAGAACAAATCTTCTCTGGTAAATGCGAAGACTGCGGTATGCTATCAACGAGGCTTAGGAATGTTGATGGTAGACTTCTATGTGAAGACTGTATAGATGCATTAAAATATGAAGAGTAAAATGGGAGAGGAAGGATAAATATGAAGGTAAGAGATGTTATGACAAAAGATGTTATATTTGTTGATAAAGACGTGGATCTAAAATATGTGTTGAAATTAATGAAGAAACATAATATAACAAAGATTCCTGTATTAGATGATAAGAAGGTTATTGGTGTTGTCACAGATACTGCTATAGCTGTTAAACTAGGAGCCATTAGAAGTAGAGGTGTACCTGTTTCTCGTCTACATGCCTCCTCTGTTATGGAGAAGGAGATTGAAACTGTTTCCCCTGATGAGGATGTAGCAACTATACTAGCTACTGTTGGAGAACCGGGTCCAACTATGCTACATGTTGTTGAAAATGATACACTAGTTGGAGTTGTAACCAAAGCTGATCTACTACCACTTGTTGATAGCTCGCAGAGTGTAGAGGAGATTATGCAGCGTAATGTTCACTCTGTTTCACCTGAGGATAGAGTGATTCATGCTCGCCGTAAGATGATTGATGAGAATGTTGCTAGACTACCAGTTATAAACAATGGTATGTTAATAGGTATGATATCAGATATAGATATAGTGTTTGCTTTAGCGAGGATAAAGAGATCCTTCCCCCTTGGTAGACAGAAACATCAACTAGAGGAACTCTTAGTTAATGATGCAATGAAAACCCCTGCGATTTCTATAAACTATGATAAAACAGTTACAGATGCAGCTAAACTTATGATGGAACACGAGATAGGTGCTTTACCTGTTATAAAGAATGACAAGGTTGTAGGTATCATCACTAGAACAGATCTACTTAAAACAGTGTCTCTAAGGAAAGAAAAAGAATAATATTCCCTCTTTCTTTCTTGCTCTTTTTGTAAAATACTACTAGATTTTTTAAAGATGAATAGATTTGTTTCTCTTAAATGAGTTACTGGATACCCTCTGAATCCATGGTTAAACAGATTTTAAAGAAGATTCTAATGGTGAGTGGTAGTATCTCCTCGCAGAAACTTCTACGAAACCTTGTTATCAAAGAGTTAAGTAAGATTCAACTAAACCCTGGTTTAAGTAACACTAGGTTACGTAGAATAGCTGCTAATAGCTCATTTATATCAATAGAAACCCTTACTAGAGAAGGTGAAACCAAGGTTTTTCAAATAAACTGTCCTGTATGCGGAGAGCATCTCAAAGAAGTGAAGAATAAAACCATTTGGAATGGAACTGTTACCCTAGGTTTTAGATGCCCCATCTGTGGTTACTGGACTGGTAAAAAGAATCGTATACCCTCTAGATACATCTTCCATTATACACCATGAGTAACCATTAAATATACATATAAGGCATATATAAATGGATGCAGCTTAAGAGAAGCCTCGCTATAACAACATTGTTTCTTCTATCCACGATTACAGTGTCATCTATAGATATTGAAACCACTGGTTTCCCTGGTTGTAGATATAATATCCAAGGCTGGGTTTATGTGCAGATACGTGGTGACCCATATGAACGTGGATATCAATATGGTTACTTGTTATGTGATGAGATTATTGATCTCATAACTCGTTGGAGTAACATGATTCATAATCATCCAAAGTTGAAACCCATTAGCAGGGTTTTACCAGAGAAAACCTATGAGAGGATATCTAAGGTATGGTGGAGTTTCTGTAGAGACTTAGCGGAGGAGATGTACTGGGATGAATACCCAGAGGAATACAGAGAGGAGATTAAGGGTATAGCTGCTGGTGTAACGGATCACGGTGGTAGAATATATGGTGAACCAGTAACATATAGGGATATACTGGCTTCCAATGAGATGTATGAGATGATGTCTAAGTTAACATATAGAAAAATAAGGAAGGGTTTCCATCCCCTTAGGACGCTATATTATTCTCTTAAACCAGAAATCTCAGAGTATACTAGTTTATCCTATGAAGAATTCCAGAAAAGTTTCACTGTAGATGAGGATACTCCTGTGTTTCCTCATCACTGTAGCTCCTTTATAGCAACTGGTGATGCAACAGAGAATAATGAAATCATTATCTCTAACTCTATGTGGAGTAGCGGTGACGGCACTGGTTTATGGTGGTGGAGTTATTATATAGCTCTACGATGGAATATCATATTAGATGTTATACCTAGTAGTGGTTATCGATTCCAGATGGTTTGTGGACCAGGTTATATTTGGAGTAACCATGATTTCTATCAGAATAATGCTGGTATAATGTTTATTGAAACCACTCTACCACAAGGTTTGTGGAGTGAGAATGGTTTACCACTCGCTGTTAGAGCTAGGAGAGCAGTACAGTATGCTAGTAGTATAGATGATGTGATACGTTATCTTAGATATAGAAATGATGGTGTGATGAATGCCGTGTGGCTTATTGGGGATGCTAAGACAGGGGAGATAGCTAGATATGAGCTGGGTTTATTCCATGATGCTATTGTTAATAGAACAAAGAATGGATTCCTATGGTCTTGTAATAACCCAATGGATTTCTGGGTTAGATGGGAGAAGATGGATTGGCGTCTACTAGCTAAGAGACTACTATACTATTTCTTGTTTGGATGGGATGGATACCAGTATCATACTCCAAGGTATCATCCTGCCCGTAGGGATCTTAAATTCCAGGAACTCGGTGAGAAGTATTATGGTAGAATCAATGTGGATATAGTTAAAGAGATTATGTCCACTGATCCCATAGGTAGACACTCACCGGATTGTAAGATTACTACCTCCTCCTTAGCTATGAGTAATGGTATGTGGGTTTTCACAGGGAATCCTAGTGGTAAAACTCTTTCTATGATAAACTATGATACAAGAGAATTTAAAGTAGAAACAATCCCACCTGTTGGATGGACTAGGATATATGGTTTACCAGAGGAACATAACACAGCAACATTGTTAGATGAATGGATCCCACCGATTAGTAAACCAAGTATTCAATGGATCTCCAATATTATGAATCAATCCAATGATTTCATAGCTAATGGAATAGTTATTGATGATGTATTATATGAGACAACTTCTAGTGGTGAACTAGTAGCTTTATCAAGACTAGATGGTAGTCTCCTATGGAGGGAGGAAACTGGTTTAAACCCTACTAAACCAGTCTTCTATAAAGGTAAACTATTTTTTGGTTCTATGGATGGTTTAGAGGTTTTTGATCCAGTATGGAATGCTCATGGTGTTAAACCTATTGGTAGAATTGTTTCACCACCAGTTATCATAAATGATACTATATATACTGGTAACATAAATGGGGATCTATATGCCATAGATTATTCTGGTGGGACTCTATGGCATAGAACATTATCTGGTGAGGTATACATTGGTGGAGTATACAAGGATATACTTGTTGTAGCTGCTGATAAAACATGTTATGGCATAAATATAGAGAGTGGTGTTATAGAGTGGAGTTTTGATACAAAAGGTGTTATAGCTAGTAATCCATCTATATATGATGGCGTAGTATATCTTGGTTCATGGGATACCAATGTCTACGCTATATATGCTTCTAATGGCTCCACTAGATGGGTTTTTGAAACAGGTTGGGGAGTAGAAACTACACCAGTTGTATACAATGATATAGTATATGTTGGTTCTAATGATAACAAGTTTTATGCTTTAGATGCCAATGATGGTGAGTTATTGTGGAGTTACCGTTGTAACGCTGCAGTTCATGGTGGTATCAGTGTCTCTAAAAGCTTTGTTGTTTTTGGTTCTGATGACGGCTATCTTTATCTTCTAACCATTGATGGAACCCCTGTATGGGGTTTCTCCCCTGGTAGATGCATAGAGGATGAGATAAACTATTTCACTACACCTATAAAATCTACGCCTATCATATATGATGATACTATATATATTGGTATCCTAGGTGGTTTCTATGCTCTCAGCTAAAATATGGTTTTCTCCCTAGAAGTGGTGGTGTATCAAACCTTGTTTTCCGGAGGAATTCCCATAGTGTTTTAGTATCCCCGGTATTCTTAACCCATGGTAGCACTAAACAGGATGGGTGTATACTATCTAGATAGATTGTGTTATGCGCTACCCTATAGGTTGTGTTTCTACCTATTGGTTCACCTGTATTCGGGTTAGCTAGGAATCTTGGATAGTTGGATGAGGATATATCTACTCTTATCCTATGACCCTTATTCCAGATATATGATGTACTCCACAAATCTACCTCTACTTTGTAGATCTCCCCAGGTTCCATGAACTCCCAGTGGTCAAAACCATTTCTATTCCTCATCCTTATTATACTATCTGTTATAAGCATCGCTCTACCATCAGGGTATACATCTATTAGTTTAACAGTGAAATCAGTATCAACACAGTCAGATGAAACATATAGTATAGCTTTAACTGGACCTGTTGCCTCAAAAGGTTCCTCTAATACTGGGCTAGTGAATACTAGTACATCCTCTCTACCCTCAACGCTTCTTTGATCATAGGGTCCAGCAGGTATATTCAAGTTTTGACCACCAATTGTTGGAACAGGATCACTAGGGTCATAGGTGTAGGTTATAGGTGAGTAGTCACCAGGGTATTCTCTACTAAGTAATCCATCACCGTGTAGATACCATTTAGTCTCAGTATATGGTAGTGGTGGCCAATTATCCGCTACTCTCCACTGGTTTCCAGGTGCATTGGTTTCATTAACTGCTCCCATCACATAGTATATCACTGTCGGCCACTTATCAAAATCATTACCCTGGTTCATAGTATACTCTTCAATCATATCTATAAACATTGCAAAAGAGAAGTTATCCTCCGCGTTATCAGGATACACTAGCTCCCCTTGTTCTACTCCATGTTTACCATGAGTCCATGGTCCTATAACTAGTTTAGATTTACCCCTGGCACCTGGTCCACCCTTATATTGGTATCCCATGAATCCATCAATGGTTCCTTGTAAAAATATATCATACCATCCACCTAGGTGAACCGCTGGTACATTAACATTACTCCATTTATCCTCTAGTGTAACATTCGTCCAATAATCTAGGGTATAATTCTCATGTTCAAAATACTCTGGTAGAATAAATAGGCTTCCCTGCGCCTGTAGCCATAACTCTACTAGGCTTTTCCTGAACTCTCCACCTTGGTATACTGCATGCTTGTAGAACTCAGGGGTTGCCACGCTTATAAACTGACAAGCTAGATGCCTTGGGTTAGCACCAGCCATAAAATACTGGTTTATACCAAGAGCGGATCCACCAAATGTAGCTATCTTACCATTACACCACTCCTGAGAGGCTATCCATTCTAGTGTATCTGGTCCATCAGTATGTGCATTCCTAAAAACAGTATCTACTCCTTCTGAAGCAAATCTACCACGCATATCTTGTATAACAGTTGGCCAACCACTTTTAGCGAAGCTTATACCAACTAGTCTAAGGTTATCCTTATTATATGGTGTTCGAATGAGTATAACTCCATGTGGCTCTTTTAGGTTTGGTGGTAGATACACATCTGTTGCTAGATGCACTCCATCCCTCATCTCCACCATATACTCTGTTGGTTCAATACAACCTGGTAGAGTAGAGGATAAAATCACTATACCTAAAACGAGAAGTAGTTTCCTAATCATTCTAGATACCTCATTTGAGGATATATGATTCATATTATTTTATATTATCTAATGTTTTTATACCAGTTTACCATATCCTCTATAGTTTTATTTAGATCGTAAGCTGGTTTATAACCAAGTGTTTTCTCTGCTTTCTCATAGCTTATAACTCTATTGGATCCAAGGGTTTTCACTCGGAATCTCGTTATAGATGGATTAGATGATAGATATTCTAGTAATACACCTGCTAGGTAAGCAGCCCAGAAAGATACTTTCTTCCTAGGTTTCTCTACTCCTAGTTTCTCCGCTAGTTTATCGAGAAACTCTTTGATTTCAACTGTGAAACTAACTACATTAAATGTCTCCCCTCTCTCATCTCTCTCCAATGCTAATCTAAGGCATCTAGCGACATCCACTGGGTGAACAATGGATATAATATTACTACCATCTCCTATGAGTCTTATGGAACCACTGGTGAGTTTATCTAGTAGAATCCTAGTTGTTTGTCCCCCTGCTCCAAAAACTAGTGGTGGTCTAATTATAGATACCTTGATATCTTTATACCCTCTTAGTACTTCTTCCCCTAGTAGTTTTGATTTCTGGTATGTATTCAATGGTTTCTTAGGAGTGTCCTCAGTGATTACCTCCTTGGTTTTTGGGAAACCATAGACTCCTGCTGAGCTAGTATAGATTATTCTATCTATACTATTCTTGGTGCAAGCCTCTGCGATGTTCCTTGTTCCATTGACATTAACATCATAGATTATCTTTTTATTACCATAATCCATTGCATAGGCAGCGTTATGGAAGACAGCTTCAACATCTCTTAACGCACTGTGGAGTGTATCCACTCTTGTTATATCTCCTTTTATGATCTCTACTTTGTTTTTCCATTTATCAAC
>CAZCPZ010000087.1:0-6767 GCA_964499875.1 uncultured Thermoplasmatales archaeon
ATTGATTTCCGACAAGGAGGGTACTTGATTATAAATCATAGTGAAGAAGAATTAGAGGAGTCAAAGAAGAATGTTGAGATGCAGAGGTCTCTAGGTTTAGATGTGAGAATCGTTGATAGAGATGAGATAAACGATATTGTACCAGTACTGGATGTAGAGGGTATGAGAGCAGTTGCCGCAACTTTTTGTCCAACAGATGGGCACGCTAACCCCTTTAAAACAACCTATGCTTTTGCAAGAGCAGCTAAGAGGTATGGCGCAGAGATATTAACACATACAACAGTAACAGGTATAGTAGTTGAGGATAAGAGGATTAAAAAGGTTAAGACAACAAATGGTGATATTAATACAAGTATAGTAGTTGATGCAGCTGGTGTATGGTCCAAGGAGATAGCCAGTATGGCTGGTATAAGTATACCTAATACTCCTTATAGGAAAGAGATTCTAGCTACTGAGAGGCTTCAACCAATGTTTGAAGCAATGGTTATATCTTTTAGAGATGGTATATATTTTAGTCAACAAAAAGAAGGACAGATAGTAGGTGGTATACCTATACCAGAGGAGAAACCTGGTCACCGTTTCATGCCGACCTTCATGTTTCTAACACATATGGCGAAGACTCTAACAAGATATGTACCTAAGCTGAGGTATATTAACATTCTACGTCACTGGATAGGATTCTATGATGTCACACCAGATGCTAGACCAATACTTGGTCCATCTGAAGAAGTAGAAGGTTTTATACATTGTCATGGTTTCAGCGGCCATGGATTCATGCTTTCCCCTAGAGTTTCAGAGGTTCTAGCGGAATATATAGCTGATGGTAGAAGAGATAAGATTCTTGATAGCTTAAGTCTCAGTAGATTCAAAACAGGTGGCTTCACTAGGGAGAAATCCATTGTGGGGTAACTCTCTTTTTAAACAAGAACTTTAGGTTTCTCCAACCATCTCTGAAACTCTGTAGCTTCACTTTTCCTTCTCTAACTCTAAGTTCAGAGGGTATCTCCCTAGCTTTAATCTCTTTATTCGTAAACATCTCAATTTTTATCTCCTCTGAGAAAGGCATACCATCATTAAAGTATTCTAGTGGAGTAATTTTATCTAAGACTTCTCTCCTAAAAATCCACATACCTGATTGTGAATCCTTGATATTCACTAGGAATAGTAGTCTAAGAGTTATAGATAAAACTAGGTTTCCAAATCTGTGTTTAATAGACATTGAACCATGTTTAAGATTTGCAAACCTATTAGTGGTTATGAAATCTAGGTTTTCTCTTAGTAGAAGCTCTACGTATTCATGTATCTTATCAAATGGGTAAGTGGCATCGGCATCTCCTGTAACTATTATATCACCTGTTAGCTTTGGTATACCTGTCTTATATGCTCTACCATATCCCCGTCTTGGTTCTATTATAACCTTCGCTCCTTTGGATTCTGCTATCTCCCTTGTTTTATCCTTTGATCCACCATCTACTATAACTATCTCGTAGTCCCAGCCTTTCTTTTTGAAGTATTCTAGGTTTATGGAGTCTATTGTTTTACCTATTCCTTCTTCCTCATTGAGTGTAGGTAGGATTATGCTAACCTTCACCCTAGTATCACCTAGTTTTCCCGCTTTAATTCTATTGTGTAATTGATTAAAAAACTATATGTGGAGGAAAAGGAGGAAGAATGGAAAGGGAGATACACCATGTCCTCTCTTGTTTCCCCTAGGAGGAGTTCTTTGGTGTGAAAGAAAGGTTGTTGTTTTGGAGGAGAGAAAAAGAGAGGAGAGAGGGTATTTTTTGTTTTAACGTCTCCTCCGTATTAGTATGAATGCTGCTCCGAGAGCTGCGATGAAGGCTAGTAGTTCGAATCCTGGTATACCACCGCCACCTGCTTTGATGGTTATAGTTAGAGTGGATTCCTTGTAATTAGCTGCCTCTGGGAATGTTGCTGTTATTGTGTAGGTTGTATCCTTTGTTACATCTGGTGCTGTTAATGTTACTTTACCTTCACCATCAGATGTATAGTGTTCTGTTTTACCATCATATGATACTGTTACCTTTGCACCTGCTAATGGAGCACCCTTAGCTAGTATTGTAACTGTGAATGTTTCACCTGCAACTGGTGGCTTACTTGGTCCTAGAATAGTTATGTTGTATAATTTGAGTACTGTTATAGATTTCTCAGCGGTTATGTATCCATATTTCTCAGCAGTTATAGTGTAGGTTCTGAATTCTACTCCTGGATCAGGTACTGTGAATGTTACTTGTCCATTAGCATCGGTTTGTTCTGTCACTCCAGCGAACTCGACGTTTGCGCCACTAACCGGGCTTCCACCAGAGGTAACTGTTACTGTTAGTGTATCACCCTCTATTAATGAGGTTTCTGATACAGATATCTTCAGTGGTTTCAAGGATGTTACTGTTATCACGGTATCTGTTACTACAGCATTTGTCCAGTTGAGCTGACCATTCTCATAGTGTATGTTTCTAGCGATTGTTACGTTTAGGTATCCACTTGCCAGTGGTTGTACACTCATTGTTACTTGTCCATTTGAATCCGTTTGCACTGGATCCGGTTGAGCCTCTAGGATTCCTTTTGAGGAGGAGACCAAGGTTAAGTTGATACCAGGTATTGGATCACCATTGTAATCGTATGCTGTGATTGTTACCATATTGGATTGACCTATGTAGATGGTATCTGGATCCACCTGGAATCTTGGATAATCGATGTATAGGACTCCATTGGTGAGGTTACCTTTGTGGGTTGAATTGTAAAACTCAAGTAGTGTAGCATTTACCCTGGTTTTATTGTCACCAACATTTACTAATTTGAATTTACCTTTACCGTCCTCATCTAGTGAGACTTCTCTATCGTCAAAGGTTGGCGTACTGGAGTTACCAATGATGTTTAGATATAGTTTTTCTCCACTTAATGGGTTACCATTTGCATCTACTGCAGTGACATTGATTGTTACATTCTTTAAACCTATTCCAGCTGTTACACCTTCTGGAGAATAGGTGACAGTAGCATAGTCTACGTCTAGAGTTGTGTTACCTTTATGTTCTGTTCCACCGGTGTCATTTGTAGCAGTTATAATGAGTTGCCCTTTAAAGTATGGGATGAATGTTGCTTCAAAGGTTCCGTCACCTCCTCCAGAGAAATCAATTGTTTGAAGTGGATTATCCTCATCATGCTCATCATCAACGAGTCTACCTACTACAGTTGGGGAATCCTCAGTTACTGGATTTCCATCTGGGTCTTTAACCACTACAGTAACTGTCTGCTCTACACCAACAGTGAGTGTTCTATTATTGATGTCGGGTAATGTAACATTAACAGTGAGATCATTAATCGGTGTGATCTCAATTATATCATACATGCATAAACCGCCGGCTTTTGCTACTACCACTAGGTATCCAACGTTTTTGATATCATCCTTGTCTGGAGTGAATCTAAACTCACCGTTTAATCCGTTACCCTCAGTTCCATCACCGGTGGTTTCATTTATATCACAGTTATGAGTATTCCAATCTTTACTGAAGTAGCTGAGGTGAACGTTTGCGTATTGACCATTATTTACTGTGACTATTATTTCTTCTGGAGTATTGGCGTTTATCTCCTTATCATCTCCTGCAGAGGTTGTTACGCTACCTGTTAAACCCTTTATTGATACATCCTTTGTAGCTGTAAGATCATCTGTTGAGTTTGTAGCTGTTATAGTTAATGTACCACCCGTTTTTGGAGATATATGGACTTTGTAGTGGCCTTTACCAACTCGTTCAATATAATTCTTGGTTGTAGCACTCTCGTTCTCCTTCCTTAACAGATCTAAACCACATCCTGTGATATGGATAGTTGCATCCTTTAACTCATTCTCACTGGAACCATAAACATAGATGTCAAAATAGTACCCAGATGAATTACGCCAACAATCGGTCGTATCTATGGAAACCCCCTCTTTACCGGTAATGTTTCTTAGGATTATAGTCATATCACCGGGAGATACAACTTGGAAGGATGTGGAGCCAGTGGCATTAGCTAGGAGGTCTCTGTTATCGTATCTCTCGCTGTAGAAGGGGCTTTGGTTTGGTGGTTGATATGTACCGTTTTCGTGATCAGTTATAGATGTTAAGTTACCAGGCCAGCTCACTAGTACCCTTGCCGTACCAGTTTCATTAAATGTGTAATTAAAGACATAGTATACATACTTTCTATTATTACTAACCTCCTTGGTGTAGTCTGTTATCTCTACAATATCATCCCTATCATAAACCTTGTTGTTATACCAACCTTTTAGTCCAGTTATGTGTATATGGGTGTTGTTAGCTATTGAGTAATCACTACTGCTATCATACATCCAAGAGGAATTATACACAGAAATATTAAACTGCTGAGTGAAGCCAGATACGATGGTAGAAGGACTCTCGACTCCTACTTTAATTTCATCCTTACTTTGAAGTGTGAAGTCTGCATATGGGATAAAGTTGTCAATATATGGATAACTTGGTGTAGAAATACGTTGACTGCCGCTAACATATGTACCAACATACCAGTTACCAGCACTCCAATTTTCTCCTAATCCTGTAGACAAGGAACATGAGAAGTATCCATTGAACTGGGTTGAAACAGCATAGTAAGTGTATCCTCCATTTACTGGTACATATATTCTCATTGGATAGTTATTGATTCCATTTCCTTGTCCATCTACAACATAACCTGATATAGCGACATCATCACCCCATACGGCAGACGACGGAGTAGTAACGGTTACATTAAGTTTTACCGGGAGTGGTATCCATGTTGCAGGGTATGATGGATGATTTGCATCTGTAACATTCACCCAGAAGTAGTTTTCAAGGCTGGACCCATCATTCCATCTAGTATCAGTTGAGCTGAGACCAACATTCCAGCAACCTGTTGTGATTCCTGTGGTTTGCCAAGCGCTTTTAGTGCTACCTGCAGATGGTGTTACACTACTTGATTCCCAGGCACTTACAGTGGTAGCATTTGGGTAGTATAAGGTAATGTCAAATTTGTGTGGAGATTTAGCAAGCTGCCAACCTGAAGAGGTCCAATTGTATACACATATTGAGAAGTCCTGTGGATAGTATGATGTATTATAGATTAAATGATCTATGAAATCGCCTTTGTGTTTAAATTTAACCATATATGGGTACGCGATATGAATTGTCACATTGAACGGATGGGCTCTCTGGTATAGCTGAGTTCCATGTTTGTCGAATAAGCTTATACTCCAGTTACCAGATGAGTTGTTTAATCCAGTTCCATTCTCCAGAACTGGGTTATGACGGAGCTGCCCCCAACCAGGTACATGGAAAGAAATATCTAGGTTACCATATTCATCGGATTTCTGAGTAGCGAGTTTTATCCAGTGAGTCCCATTCCATACCTTCAGATAGTATGTCTCTGAGGCGTTCAAACTGTTATCCATGACCTTCATCTCTATTACTTCTCCACATACAAGAGCCCATGAGGATATATCAGTTGTAGTATCACCGTGTAATCCTTCTAAATTCCTATAGTATGATATTTTTGATCCTACAGTTGGATTCGCAGCTAAGGTTGGAAGGGGCACCAATACTATGATAGTCGATAACACTAGGAGTAATGTTACTAACAGCGGTGTTAGTCTTCCTCTACCTACTTTTCCCATTTCCTTCTTCCTCCTTTAGCCTATTTATACATACGTCCAGCTATTTGCGGATTAGAAGCTCACACCGTGAGCTTCCATAACCCACTTATACCTCTCACTAACTGTCGGTATAAGTGGATCTCATCCGCGTCCTCACCGGACCTTCATCTCCCCACGTAAATAACCAACTTGTTTATATAGGTTGCGTTTTTCCTCTTCCTATCAACAGATATAGATACTATAATATCAGTATATTTACCTAATGATCCACCTACACAGCTCTTCCAAGAGAAACAGAAACTATTCGACAAATGTCTATATTCATAATTTTTTTATAAAAAAATATGAATGAATTAAGGGGTTTATCGGTCCTGCGGAGTATTAACCTCCTCTACTAGTTTTATACCAGCTGATACTCCATCAATAGAGTGAATCTCTGCTCCACAACTAGTGATAGCTTCTTCTACAAGCTTATAATTTATATTTGGGCCCTCTATCGTGATCTTAACACTATCCGTCTTCGCATCCACCTCATCCAAGGATACATTAACACCTGATACACCCTCGAGGTCACTGATCCTCTCTGCAAGCTCGATTATAGATGGAGAGTGAGGCTTCAAGACATCTAATACAATCCTCTTTATCATACCCAAGGTATAACCTCTCCAAGTTGATAATCAACGCTCCTATTAATAAATCTTTTGCGAAGTGAATCTATTTGTATAGGGAAGCAAAATCCTCCTCCCGTCCATCTCTCCGAGCATTCAATAAACCTAGGATTCTCTGCGCCTCCTCTAGTTTATCACCCTCATAGAACCTCCTAAGTTTATCTACTCTTAAACGTTTACCACATACGAAACAAGTGGTAGTCTTTACATCACTACTAATAATCTTAGCGGTTCTACATCTAGGGCATACTATAACAGAAAAATTCATTAACACCTAATACTAACCTTAACTAATAAATATACCTATTACTATTCACAGTTTAAATCCCGCCTTAGCTCAGACTGGCCGGAGCGGCCGGCTGTAGACTCTAGGGCTGAAACCGGCAGGTCCCCGGTTCAAATCCGGGAGGCGGGACTAATCTTCTCTCTAAGTTTATGATCATGAATAAAGTTATCAG
>CAZCPZ010000088.1:0-6762 GCA_964499875.1 uncultured Thermoplasmatales archaeon
AAAAAGTTATTAAAACGTAGATGTATCCGTGGTGATGGTAGAAATGTGTAGCAAAAAAGTCTGGGCTGGTTTTAAGAGGAGTGCATCACCATCCCATCCCATCTCGACCGCCCGGAAATGAGAAGTTTTCCCCCAGACTTTCTTCTCATTTCCACCCAGGGCCTTCTTCCCTCCCCCTCCTTTTATGGGGGGCGATGAAGAGAAGAATAAATGAGTTAAGCACCAAATTTCTCTAATCTACCAGCGTGAGCAAGAGCTAAAGGCATTATCTCTACTCCTGGGAAACGTGGTCCAAGTGATCCATTGATGCATTCTCTTTCCCCAAAATGTTTAACATTATCCCTACATACATTCTTTGACCATAATAGTAATGGAACAGGATGCCAGCTATGAGCTTTAAGCATAGAGGGTGTAGAGTGGTCACCGGTTACGATTATCACATCTGGTTTCAACTCTAGGAGTCTCGGGATCTCTTGATCCACCTCCTCTATGATACTCTTCTTTCTATCGAAATCCCCGTCTTCACCGCTGCTATCAGTTTTTTTAATATGTATGTAGAAGAAATCGAATCTCTCCCAGTGTTCTTCAAGGGTTTGGAATTCCTCTGATATCGTTTCACCTGTATCTAGAATATCCATTCCAAGTAGTTTGGCGAGTCCTCTATACATTGGGTATACTGCTATAGCTGCTCCTCTAAGTTTATATGTTTCTTGTATACTTGGCCACTTTGGTTTCTGAGAGAATCCTCTTAGTAGAATCATGTTCGCTGGGTGATGATCCTTTAAAATGTTTCTTGCTTGTCTAAGGAATTCCTCTATAATTCCCTTGGTTTTTTCTCCTCTTGGTGACGTCGCTTGTGGTGGAAGAGGGGGTTTACCAGTTTCCTGGGGATCCGTATCATGTAGGTCCCCTGATAATCCCTCTCCTCTCAAAACTAGTAGTAATCTATGTTCTTTTACAGTTTCTACAAATACTTCTACTCCCTCTATGTCAATGTTTTCTTGTAGTATCCTACATAGCTTCTTGTTCTCCTCGGTTGGTATTCTACCTGCTCTTCTATCAAGGATGATATTATTCTCATCTATGGTACAAAAATTTCCACGGGCAGCTACGTCTCCATCTAGTAATTCGAAGCCTATTCCGTATGCTGCTAAAACTCCTCGTCCAACTTGGTATTCAAATGGGTTGTATCCAAAGAGGGATAGATGCCCAGGGCCACTACCAGGTGTTATACCAGATGCAACTGGTTGCTGTAACCCACAGATGCCTTGGTATGCCAGTTTATCAAGGTTTGGTGTATATGCTGCTTCTAACTCTGTTAACCCATTTTCTTCATCTGGTATACCACCTAGTCCATCTAAAACTAATAAAACTATCTTAGTGTTAGATGGTTTAGTTAGTGTTTTAAGGATATCCAGGTTCAATTCCTCACCATCCAAGATCCTCCTTTTATTCGAGGAACATGGATATAAGTTGGGTTATATATTAAGGTTATAGTGCTGGAGGTTTTAAATACCACTCTCCTGTTTGGTTTTTTAGAAGACAATGATGTTGAAGGAGAAGATGGTTCGATGCCCTAGCTGCAGAGAAGTTTTTAAAGTAAAGGGTTTACCGGGAGATGTTAAGAGAGTTGTATGCCCATCTTGTTATACTATTGGTAAGGTTGTTTTTGATTTAAAGGAAGAAATGGCTATAGAGGTTAGGAATCTAACCAAGGTTTATGGTGATCTTGTAGCTGTTGATAATATATCATTTAGTGTTAGAAAGGGGGAGGTTTTCGCCTTCTTGGGTCCCAATGGTGCTGGTAAGACTACTACGGTTGAGATGATTGAGTCTATACGTAAACCTACGGGTGGTGTAATTAAAATCTTTGGTAGAGATATCAGGAGTTCTTTTGATGAGGTTAAAGAGAGAATAGGTGTGTTACCACAGGAGTTTAAATCCTTTGAACGGTTAACAGTTAAAGAAACTTTAGAGTATTTCTCGACTTTTTTCAGTAAAACTATTAGTGTAGATGAGCTTATAGAGATGATGGATCTAGGGGAGGATAAGAATAAACTCTATAGGGATTTATCTGGTGGTTTAAAACAGAGAGTAGGTGTTGCTATAGCATTGGTTAATGATCCCGATATTGTTTTCCTAGATGAACCTACAACTGGTCTCGACCCTAAAGCTAGGAGAGAGGTTTGGAGGGTGATACTGGATCTTAAAAGGAGAGGTAAAACAGTTTTCTTAACTACTCATTATATGGAGGAGGCGGAGTATTTAGCTGATCATGTAGCCATTATCCACAAGGGTAGGATCATAGCTGAGGGATCAGTAGAAGAGTTACTGAAAAGATATGGGAGAGGAATCACCTTACGTATAAATGGATCACCTTTACTATATGATGCTTTAGTGGATAGTGGATTTGAAGTAGAAGAGAGAAACAAGGGCGTAACAGTCAAGGTTAAAAACCAGGAGAGTATCCCGGAGATCCTATCTATTCTAAGGAAGAAAGATGTTGAGTACGAGAGTATAGATATCTGTCGATCAAACTTGGAGGAAGTCTTTCTATCGTTAACTGGTGCTAGGTTATCAGGGGGCTAAGTTTTCTATGAATACTAGGTTTATAGTGAGTGATGTATATGCTAGTATAAAGCAGTGGTTTAGGAACAGAAGCTCCGTTTTTTGGACTCTACTATTCCCCATTCTACTCATATTAATCTTTGGTTCTATTTTCTCTGGAGGAGAAGATGTCTCATACAATATATTGGTTCAAGATTTAGATAACTCTAGTTTATCAAACATGCTACTTGGTATACTGGAAAATATGACTATATTAGATGTGGAAGTAGTGGAGGGGGACGTAACAGAGTTGATGATAAAGAAGGATATAGCAGTAGCAATTGTTATACCTAGTGGTTTTGGTTCAACTCTTCAAGAATCAATGTTTAATCCTTTGAATTCCATTAATATCTCTCTGTACTATGATCCTTCTATGAGAGAAACTGTTGATGTTGTAAGGACTATTATTCATAGTGTACTATATGAGTTTAACATGCGTCTAACTGGTGGTAGGAGTATAATAGGTTTAGACGAGGATACCATAGCTGGAGAGGAGTTTAACTATATTGATTTCTTTGTACCAGGGATGATTGGTTTCACTATTATGACTTCTTGTATATATGGTAGTATTGAGCGTAACACTAAGTATAGGAAGAAAGGTATCCTTAGGAAGCTCCTCACTACACCTATTAGTAAAACCGAGTGGCTTCTTGCAAAGATGTTATTCATGTTATTCTTATCCTTCCTATCAACCTTGATAATATTACTAGTTGGTATAGCTGTTTTCAACCTAAGTATACACCTAGATGCTTTTGTTATAATCATTATCATCTCAGCTAGTTTCCTATTCACAGGTATAGGAATGCTTATAGCTCGTTTCGTTAGAGATGAAGAGACTGCTGATATGGCTGGTGGCGCCCTTACTTTCCCAATGATGTTTCTAGCTGGAACCTTCTTCCCATTAGATATAATGCCTGGTTTCCTTAGAGTAGTTGCAAGGTTTCTACCATTATACTATGTTAATGAGGGTTTGAGGAATGCTATGATATATGGTGATCTAGAGAAGACGTTGTATTTTACTGGTTTCATAGTTTTATTTGCCTTGGTGTTCTTTATAGGGGGAGCAGTTCTCATGAAATGGCAGGAGGATTAAGGAAGTGAGTGCGTTTAAAGAAAGAGAGATTAAAATTACCCCAATCATCATAGTCTCCTCTCCCATGAGAGCCATCTGAGTAATCAAAAACCTTATAGGTATACCAGTAGTTCATAACGCTCCTATAATTTCTATGTTTCCAGTATTCTTTACTCCAAGGCCAAGTAGCTACTATGTTATCAATACCAGTGTAGTCATCAACTGTTACACCCAATGTATGCCCCAGTTCATGTAGTATCCCATGTATTATTAGATACTCTCTACTATACCTAGGTTGATTCGCTTGTAGCATATCAGCTGATATTATAAAGGCATCTAGGTTATCCCAGTTTATACATGCAAACCCTGGTCCAGGGCCATTGTTGCATATTACGCAGTATCTAAAAACACCTTTCCTAGGATTATTTAGATTATTATGTAGGAAATAAGTCCAGTATAGGTCAACTAGTTTTGAGAAGGTAAAAGAATCTCTGTAGGGTATTTCCTCTCCTCCTCCTAATTCTCCTAGGTCAACATGTAGAGTTACGTTGTGTTTCTCGAAAACTTTCTTTAAATCCTCTATAGAGGCTTCACTTGGACGATTCAAATAACTGGGTTTAAACCAATCGATCTCGAGGAATATGTCCTTATGGAAGGGATTGGAATTATATTTATCAGTGTAGCATTCCTCTACATTATTTAAACCATCTTCATCTGGATCAAGATTATAATGGTCATCCCAACTATGAGGGTTATAACCCCATTTCTCCTCCCACCAATCAGGTACACCATCATTATCTGAATCTGTTTCATTAAAACCTATTGTTTTCCATTCCAATCTAAGAATCGGTTGTTTTTCTAGTTTCAACTTGGTACCAGCGTTTGATGGAAGGAGGGACCATGGGTAGAGGTTTATCGTACTCTCTATGCATCGTATCCTTACCTTGAACGGTTTCTTGAGTAAACCTAGGGGTGAACCCCACCAGTTGAGTTTAGCATTACATGTTGAGTACTCTAAATTGAGATCAAATAAGGATTCGTAGATGTTGTTATTGGTTAACGTGCTACTGCTATTGTAGCTCATTATGCTAAACCGGAGATTCCTAGTGATCTCACATTGTGATACTTCTATGTTAGAGGATCTATATAGTGTTAAAGCTACATGAGTATTCCATGTTAGATTAGAGTGAGTGATCAGTATATTATTACTATTCTCTATTTTTATTCCGAAGCCGTTATGTTGAATTATAGAATCTTTAATCTCTATTTTACTACAGTTATCTATGAATATTCCTCCCTCGTTGTCGTTGTTATTATAAACTAGGGATTTAGATATTAAGATCTCCCTTGAGTTTAGTAGTAGGATACCTATTCCATTAGTGTGAGTAGAGCAATTTAGAATATCTATTCCCTTCGAGTACTGTGTATCTATTGCTATACCATTACATGAGAAGATTGAGTTTTTTATCATTCCAGTAGAGTTTAGTATGGATACTCCTTTACCATTAGTATGTATAACTAGGTTGTCTATGGAGAAGGAGACTCTATTGTGGATTCTTATACCTGTGTAAGTTCTATATATGGAGCAGTTATATATAGATATAGAGTCTCCCTCTACTATTATACCCGCCGAGTTTAGGCTACCGCTTGTATTTCTGATGGTGAAACCCTCGAGGTATACTTTTTCTTCAACAATTTTTATTGCATAGTTTTTATAATTTGCATCTATGGTAGCTGTTTCTCCTATTATCGTTAGTGTTTTGTCTATAAGAATATTCTCTCTATAAACCCCGTTTCTAACAATTATTGTATCTCCAGGGTTAGCTGCATTTATTGCATCCTGTATATATCGATAAGGATGCTCGAAGCTTCCATTCCATGGCCCATTAGTGTTGTCATCATCAACGTATATTATATTTGCTGGGAGTATATGAATAGTAGGTGTAAGTATTATTATGAGTGGTATGAGTTTAATTCCAATTGGGATTCTAGTCATGATCCCTCACTTTTTGGTATCCACTCTATGTAAAGGTTAAAGAAAATATGTGTTTACTAATATTAAAACCGTGTTATTGTTTTATTCCCGTTAAGCTTTTTGTGCTAATCAAGGTTTTAGTATCTGTGACTCCTTGTATTCTCCTAATTTTATGTATCACTATGTCTCCAATGGAATCTATATCACTAGTCTCTATCTTCAACAATATATCGTATTCCCCGAAGAGGGGGTATACCTCCGCGATTTCTTGTATGCCTTGTAGTTTCTCGTAGACTTCCTTTTCTTTGAGTGGACTAATAGTTAGAAGGGCAAAACCAACTGCTTTTTCCATGATTAAATGGAATGTTTATTCTGGATATTAATAGTTTCGGGAGGTATAAAGCTTGGAGGAGGAAGTATTAAATACCCTTATTTTCATACTATGTGTTAACAAATAGCGCAGGTGGTGGTTTTGAGAGAGGAGAGTGAGGCATCCCTTACATCAGTGGTTGAGAAAGAGTTGTCACTACTGGAGAGGCATCTTAAGATTCTTAGGACAGTGTGGAATGATGGACCAATTGGTATTATAAAGCTTTCTCAGATAACGGGTGAACCACAGCATATGGTAAGGTATTCTCTGAGGACTCTAGAGAAAAATGGTATCATAAGACCTTCTCCAGGGGGCGCTGTTGTTACGGAGGAAGCAGGTGTTATATTGCGTGAATTATTGAAAACCCTCGAATTATTTCAAAGGAAGATTAATAATCTAAAACAGCAAATTAAAGGGTTTCACTAGAGTGAACTAGGTCAACCAAGTTTTCAATAACCTTTTTATAGAACCTATAGGAATAACATGGTGCTGAGAAGGTGAGAAAACATATGCATCAAGTTTGGAAGAAGAAGATGATGTTTAGCGTAATTATATGGGTTCTGCTTGTTGGTATCGCAGGTTTTGTACGTGGAGAAAAAGAGGTTGTAACGGATAATAAGGATGATGTTTTATTTGCTGATTCCTCTATGATAGAGGAGAATGTTAGCAGTTGGGAGAAAACCGATGCTAAACCTAGTGTTGATATAGTTAGTGTTTCTTATGATCGTGTTGAGGGTT
>CAZCPZ010000089.1:0-6741 GCA_964499875.1 uncultured Thermoplasmatales archaeon
ACTGCTACTGTTATGAGGAATTTCACTCTCCTCCCAGAATCTGTCATCCTCTGAACCATGTTTACATCAAGAACCTCATCTTCTAAGTCTGGTAGTAGTATATCCACGATCTCTGGTTCCCTTAGTGGTAAACCTGTTTTAAGTGCATCATGCATAGTAGTGATTTTTCCTTCTTTAACTAGTCTACCGAGTTTAGTTTTAGGTTCCCATTCAGCAAGAGAGCCTTCAATTGGTATATCTGCATCTAGTTTCCTGATCATTATTCGCCTCCGGTTATTTTCGTTTTTATTTCGGGTAAATCTTTTGATATATTCTCATTTAGATGAGTTCCAAGGATTCTATCCTCACTTGGAAGCATTTCTTCACTGTGAGGACAATCTATACCTGCATCAAGCACCCCTTTGAGTGCAGCGAAAACCTTTGAACCCCTAGCTGGAACATGCCTTCCAATATCTAGTACGCCCTTGGTTATACCTTTCTCTTTTGCTCTTACTCCCGCTAGGAGTCCTGTTAGATACGCTGCAGGAGTAGTGGATGTGGAATACTTCCAATTATATTTTTTAACTAACTCTGATGCTATTGCTGATGCTCTAACTATATCTCCTCTCTCGTCGTAATCAATGAACTGTACCCTTATATTTCTAAGTGATTTCCTGACAACTATCCTGGTTTTCCTAGATTTAAGTAGCGCTAGTCTCTTCCTGTAATCTGTTTTTCCTTCTCGTCTACGTCGAAACTTCACTCGATATCTTGGACCATGACTCATGATGCCTCCTCCTTAACCATGGTTGTTTTTTCTTCTAACGCTTCTAGATCCTCTTCCTTTATAACTCCATCAGCTATGAGATGTAGCCTAAGATGACGTTTACTTCTAAATTCTCCTCCTTTTGCTTTGAGGTAATATTTACGGTAAGTGGAGCGATCAATGATTTGGTTATCTCTAAGTTCTCTGAGGAATGCTCTTATTGGACGTATTGTTTGAATCCATCTCTGTTTCCTTGGGAATCTTGCATATTTCGCTCCTTTCCTAGAGCCATGTCCTTTTCGTCGACCCTTCTTCTTCTGATTAGCGATGTATCTCTTTCTACCTTTTGATATACCTTTCTTTGGTTTACAGCGGATGGCTTTACCGTGTATCAGTACTCTGATATCATCTTTGGTGACTGCTTTTGCTATCTCCTCTACTCTATCTTGATCCATCCATACTCTATGTACACCGCATTTAAGTAGAGCAGCAGCCATCCTACGTTGATTTCTTAGATCCGTCATCTATCATCACCCGTTGAGTATCCTTATATCTAATTCTTTTGCTCTTTGTTGAATCTCCATTCGCTTCTTTGTACCAACTGTACTTCCTATTCGAGCAGCTTGGGTATTTGGATCTATCTTCTCTAGATCTTTAACATTATAAACTAATACTTCTTGGAAACCAGATGGGTGTAAACCCCTTGTTTCTTTTGGTCCACGGAAGCCTACTTTAACCCTCTTCGGCCTATATTTGAGGTTCCTCCTCATCTTTGAGGTTAAACCCTTTGGTCTCCTCCAGGTGAGGGATAAGCGTTTATACCTAAACCACTCTTGCCTTAGGAATGTGGGTGTCCTATCCTTGATCTTCTTTCTAAGTGCGAGTCTCTTCTTCATCTCATCTGATAAAACAGGTTTCTTTTTAACTTGGTAACCCTCGGGTTTCTCACTAATTCTTTCAGGTTTCTCAACCTCTATTTCAGCTGGTTTCTCCTCAACTGGTTTCTCAACGGATTTCTCAATGGGTTTTTCAACTGGTCTCTCAGGAGGTTTTTCCTCTATTAGTGTTGTAAAGTGGTCTATTATTGCTTTAGCGATAGTTTCATTTATACCCTTAATTTTTGTTAGTTCCTCTACTGATGACTCTGCGAGTTTCTCTATGGTGTCGAATCCCTCGTTGTATATTGCTTCTGCTTTTGCTGGTCCAACTCCTTTAACCTCTGTGAGTTTTTTTATTAACTCCTCCTTGGTAGTCATCTTATATCAGCCTCCTCTACTAACTCTGTATATTCCATCTTGGAAGACCCTTGCATCTCTATTCTTCACTCTCGTTGCCCTCTCTATATTCGCAACAGTTTGACCAACTTTTTCCTTATCTATTCCTCTAACAAAAACTTGATCTCCTTTTATCTCAACATCTACGCCATCTAGTATCAAAGCCTTCCTAGGTGCTCTTTCTCCCAAGAAGTTTTCAATTATAAATTGGTTATCCTTAACTGTTGTTTTAATCGGGAAGTGTGAGTATACAATCTTCATCTTGTACTCAAAACCCTCGGTTACTCCTTTGAACATGTTTCTCATATGTGCTAGAAAAGTTCCAACAAGAGCTTTTTGTTTTCTACGAGGGTTTTTACAAGAAACTATTATGGAGTTGTTTTCAATAGAAACCCTAACTTTTGGGTGAGTGAAATCTCTTTTGATCTCCCCTTTTTCTCCTTTCACTGTTAATGCTGCTCCATCAAGTGAGACTTCTACTCCTTCTGGTATAGGTAATTCCTCTCTTATATCTGGTAGTTTCGCCATTTCTCTTCACCTTCTAGTAGACATATGCAAGCATTTTTCCTCCGATTCCATATTTCTTTGCTTCTTCATTGGAGATGATTCCTTTCGTGGTGGTAAGTATTAGTATACCAAAGTCTCTAGCTGGGAGGTATCTCGCCTCCCATTTCTCGATATCATTTCTCTTAACAGGGTATCTTGGTTTAATTACTCCACAATTATTTATATTACCTAGGAGTTCTACTTCTAGTATGCCTGCTTTTCCATCCTCAATGTATTGAAATTCACCGATGTACCCTTTTTCTTTTAATACATGCAATACTCCACTGATGAGTTTAGAGGAAGGTTTTATGTGACAGATTCTTTTACCCTTCATCTCCGCATTTTTGATAATGGATAGAGCATTAGCCAGTGGATCATTCAACATAAATCTCAAGCCTCCTTCAGTAGTATTTTTTAAAACCCATTTCCTCTGCTTTCTCTCTGAAACACTGTCTACATAGGTGTAGACCATAAAGTCTTATGATCCCTCTTTTTCTACCGCATCTCTCGCAACCTTTGATTCTACCATAGATTTTTTGTCGCTCTTTGATTTTCACTCAACCACCTCCACATTAAATTTTTCCTGCATGAATCTTATTGTTTCCTCTCTTGTAACTCTGTGATGCTTTGGTATCCTACTTCTCCTTAGTCTCCTCCGTTTCACTCTATATCCCGGTTTCTCCATCGTCACACATACATCCATTCCAAATATTCCAATTTCTGGATCATATTTTTGATCCTTAAACAGGGTGTGATCAGGTATACCAAAAGAGAAATTTCCTTGATCATCAAAGGCGTATTCTCCAATCTTATTATTCCTGGTTTCTAAAGCTTTTTTTAAGAATTCTTCAGCTGCTTTACCTCGGAGTGTTACTTTACATCCAATTGGCATACCCTTTCTGATACCTAGATCCTTATTAGTCTTTCTAGCTAAAGTTTGAACAGGTTTACGATTCGTCAAGTTTATTAACACTGTTTCTGCTTTTTTGAGACGTTCCCCTGCTTCACCTACACCAATATTCACTGTAACCTTCTCTATCCTGGGTTGTGTAAGCCATTGCTTAGTGTCTTCACTCATTGAATTTCACCTCGGGAACTGTTATAACAGGTTTATCTCTACCAACTGGGAAAACATATTTTTGTAGGGTAATGAATTCTTTTACTCCCTTCATCCTAGCAATATTTGGTTTTGATGATCGAATAATCTCAAAACCTTGAATTGTTGCAAGTTCTCCTATATGATTTCCACCTATGATAAGAGAGATAACACCTGGTTCCCTAGGATATACTTCCTGTATTTCTTTTCCATCAAAAGAGATTTTTAATACATCACCCGTATGATATTTATCCTCATCTACAAGCTTATTGTTTCCATCATGTAGATTCAACTGAGTTTTATTACCTTTAAGTATCGTCTTATTCTCAATTCTGCAGAGTTTCCATGTTGATTCTGCCTCTGGAATCGGAACCAATACTAGTCGACCTCGATGATCGAAGAGTACGCGATAATTCTTATCTAGTTTAGGTATGGATACAACATCCATGAGGCCAACTGGGAATTTATGACTCTTTCTAACTCTACCATCTATTAGTATTTCTCCTTGAGAGAGTACTCTCTTTGTCTCTCTTAGAGTGTCACAAAGGTTTAGATAATCTCTAACGATTAAACCTAATGGTATAGATCTATCAAGTGGATGTGGACCAGGAGAAGCTCTAATGGTCCAAGTTGATTCTTTTCTATGTATTCGAAGAGCACGTGGAGCATTTAAACGTTTAAGGTGACGAGTCATATTCCTCCTCCTCTAAGCTGACTCCTTTTCTTCAGATATTCTCTCCTGGGAGGATGATCCTGGTTTTTTAGTTTTATCCTCCTTAACTTTTTTTGGTTCTTCAAGAGTTTCCTTCTCCTCTTCTTCCTCCTTTAAAGCTTCTTCCACTACTTCTTCTTTGGTTTCCTCTACCTCCGTTGATTCTTCAGCTACTGCTTCTTCCTCCTTTTGTTTCCTCTCTTCTTCTCGTCTCTTTTCCTCCTCTAATTCCTTTTCTTGTTGAACTGCTTCTGCCTCTATCTCCTTCTTTGCTTCCTCTGGTAACCTCTCTTCTAGTTTTCTCCTCCTCCATCGATCAGTTAAGTTCAGCTTAGTTATGAGTAAATTACTAGGATGAATTGGTCTAGGAACCTTTTTTCCATCTGCTTTTGTTAGGGTTACCCCTTCTATCTCAACTAATCCTTTTTTAACATCTACTCTTGTTACTTTATCCTCATGTCCCTTGAAGGCACCACGCATAACTTTAACTGTATCTCCTTTAACCAGTGTAACTGTTCGTCTATTATACTTTAGTAACAAGTTTTCCGCTAGATGAGCAGCAATCCATTTCCGTTTTTTATGTAGAGGAGCATTGTATAGCCATTTCCTTTGTTTCCTAGGTTGCGATGACTCAGGTTTCACTTTCTTAAACCCCCTTTTTTATACAATTATTGATGCATTTGCTGCTATTCTAGGCCATCTCTCAGCGGCCTCTAAAGCTACTGGTCCTTTAATCATGGTTCCTTTTGTATCACCAGTCTCGGTAACTATCACCGCTGCATTGTCCTCAAATTGCACCATTGTTCCATCCGATCTCCTAAATGGTCTACGTTGTCGAACTATCACTGCTCTTAATACCTGTCTTCGCATATCAGCAGTTCCCTTCTTCACGGTTACCACTACCATATCTCCGACACCTGCTCTAGGGTACCTGCGGTGAGAACCTTTGAGTTTTGGAGTAGCAACAATCTCTACTACTTTTGCACCAGTATTATCTACGCATTCGAGTCTCGCACCTGCTGGTAAACCACGCATTACTCTACCAGCTATTCCCTTCATTCAGAAGCCTCCTCTATTTTTTCAACAGCTACAAAAGAAATTGTTTTACTTAGAGGGCGACATTCAGCGATTCTAACTTTATCTCCCACTTTTATATCTAAGCATGGAGGGCAGTGAGCAGCATATTTAGATGTACGTTTCTCATACCTCTCATATTTTGGTACTAGATGCAGGTATTCTCTTTTTACTATAATGGAGTTCTGCATCTTATCTGATACTACAACTCCTGTTATAATCTGTCCTCTAACTGGGAGATGCCCATGGAATGGACAATTTTTATCATTACATGTTTTCTCGGGTGGTTTAACGTTTAAACCTATATCTCTTGTTTTTACTTCCTTAGCCATGTAAGTCATCACCTTACCTTCTTAATTCGATCTTCAGGTCGGTACATTATTCTTTTCCCGTTGATACAGATTGTTTCATCTCCAACCTTGAATTCAAAGGTTGCAATGTTTTTAGCTATTCTTTTAATGGAGTTATCTATCTTGATGAGGAATGTATTTTTAGTTTCATCCACTACTACACCTGACTTGTTAAGCCAAGTTGGGTCCGTAGATTCACGAATAGTTATGGGTAATCCAATTAGTTCATCTCGCATGAGACGTCTTTGTTTATCCATATTTATCACTACCTCTTTATGGGGTTCTCCTGCTGTTGTTTCCCGATGAATCTATGATACTTCCACTATGAAACCCATTTCCTCTAAAGCTTCTTTGACTTTCTCTCTGTGATCACCCTGTAATTCTATCTTACCATCTTTTATTGTCCCACCACTAGCGCATTTCTTCTTAAGTTTAGTTATGAGAGCTTCGAGATCCAACTCATTAGGGTTTAATCCCTCTATGATCGTCATGACTTTACCGTACCTCCGTTTATCCACTGTTATATCTATCTTTTGCTGTTCTCTAGCGATTTCTTCGCAGACGCATATATCTTTGGGGAGACCACATTTTGGGCAAATATCACTCATTTCTATAGTTCCCCTTCTTCTCGCATAATTGTTAATATTCTAGCTATTGCTCTACGTAGCTGCCTCATTTTACCTGGAGAGTGAGGTGACCCTCCCATGGCAGCTACACCTTTTTCATGCATTAGTTCCCTTTTTAACTCTAATAATTTATTCCTTCGTTCCTCAGGGGTCATCACTCTGATCTCTTTTGTTCTCATTCTTCAAACCTCACTCAAGTATTTTTCGTATCTCCTTGATTATAGTCTCAGCTGTCTTCCTTCCTATACCCTCGATGGATGCGAGTGCTTCAGCATCCATATCACATAGTTCCTCTAGTGATTTTATACCCGCCTTCTC